>JAIEQN010001028.1 GCA_019747685.1 Gemmataceae bacterium | reverse complement strand
GCGTTCGTAGACGCCGCCCGGGCCGTCCGCCGGGGCGACCCGGCGGACGTGGCGGATGACTTCCGGAGCGTCCACGAGCGGTTCCTATTCGAGCAGCTCGAATCGCTCCCCGAGACGGCCGGCCTGTTCCGCCCGAACCGGCCGCTCCCGTTCCGCCACGGCCCCCAGGCCGCCGAGGCCGACCTCGTCGCCGAGGGGCTGAAGGTGGTGGTCGAGGTGGACGGGACGCATTACCATCTGAACCAGCCGCAGTACCGCCGGGACCGCCGCAAGGACTGGGAGTACCAGCGGCACGGCTACCTGGTCCTCCGGTTCCTGGCCGAGGACGTGGTCGACGACCTGGAAACGATCTTGGCCACCGTCCTGGACGCCGTCGCGTTCCGGCGCGACCGACCACCCCCCGAGAGGTGACCGCCCGTGACCGACCCCACACTCGCCGAACCAGCCGCGCCCCCGACCGCGCCGCCGGCTGGTCCCCTCGCCGACCTGCTACTCGTCCGGCTCCTCCCCGTGGCCAAAAAACCACCGTCCCCGGCCCGGTTGCGGGCTGACCTGATATCGTTCTTCCGCCGCCCGCCATCCACTGAAGACGTGATCGACGCCCTGGCCGGGCTGCGGACCGCCGGTCTGCTGGTGCCGAAGGGGCAGCACCTGACGGACGCCGGCCGGGCCCGCGCGCTGGCATACCTGGGTGTCGCGGAACTACCCCCCAAGGCGAACTGGGGGACGGTGAAGGCGAAGTACCTCGTCCCGAAGGCGCTCGGCCTGTCGCCGGCCATGCCGGACGATGCGAAGGTGCTCGGCAAGTCCGAGAAGCTGGCGGCCCTCCTACTGAAGCGGAAGCTCGGCCTGCCGGTCGGCACGGACCTGACGCTCGGGGCGGTGTTCGAGGCGATCGCCTGCCGGCAGCTTGGCTTCCCCGATCACGCCCGGCTCAAGGATCTAATCCCGACGCTGCTGGGCCGGGCGATCGGAGGCAGCGAGCCGATCGGCGAGAAGGACGCCCAGAAGGTCGTCCCCCGGGTCCTACTCGACGCGCGGCAGGGTGGCGCGAACGGGCTGCGGGCCGTCGCCCTGTCCGGGTGGGCCGACGGCGAATCCGTCGCGGATCGGCTCCCCGAGAGTGAACCGGCCGACGCGGCGGAGCCGTTCGACCTGGAAGCGTTCGCCGAGACGGTGAAGTCGGCGGCCCGGACCTGCCCGACCGGCCGGTTCGGGGACAACAAGGTGTTCATCAGCCACGTCTGGCAGCAGTTGAAGGACGAGCCGCGGTTCGCCCCGCTCGGGCTCGCCTGGTTCAAGCAGAAGCTGGTCGAGGCGAACCGCGCGAGGCTGCTGACTCTTAGCCGGGCCGATCTCGTTGAGGTGATGGACCCGACCGACGTCCGAGATTCAGAAGCGTCCTACCTGGGCTCCGTGTTCCACTTCGTCCTCATCGGTCAGGAGTAACCCATGTCGCCCGCCGCCTCCCGACCCGTGTCCACCGCTGACCCGCGCCAAGCCGCGTTCAGTACCCCGGCCGGGCCGGACGTGTTCAGCGGAATCGTTCATAGCTCACAGATTTGGACCGCGGACCCGTTCGACGTGGAAGCCGTCCACGCCGACGCCCGGGAGATGTACGCCCGGTTGCTGACCCGGGCGTCGTCCCCGGAGCCCCCGTCGTACGGCAAGACGATGCTGTTACTGGGCGAAGCGGGTAGCGGAAAGACACACCTGATGCGGGCATTCCGGACGGCCGCCCACGGGTCCGGGTCTGGGTACTGTGGCTACCTCCAGATGCGTACCCGGAGCGACAACTACGCTCGCTACCTGCTCAGTAATCTCATTACCTCACTCGAACAGCCGTACAAGCCCGGGCAGTCCGATACCGGCCTGAACCGTCTCGGGCGGGGATTGCTCGACGCCCTTGACATGATCCCTGATGCGGACCGCCAGCGGCTCCGCGATGACCTGCTCGAACCGGACGAGTTAGCCCGCCTCGTCCACCGGTTCGCCGACATGGCCGTCCAGTACCCACTGTTCCGTGGACTCGACATCAACGTCATCCGAGCGGTGCTCTACACCCTCCCAAACGACGGCCGCATCCGGCCGAGAATCCTGAACTGGCTCCGGTGCGAGGACCTCGGCAAGTATGACCGAGAGTTGCTGGGCGACCTTGTACCCCGCCCGCAGTCCGAGAAGCCGATGGAGACGATCATCGACCTCGGCCGGCTCATGCACGCTGTTCACACGGCGGCGCTCGTGCTACTCGTCGATCAGATCGACGAGGCACTGGCCCTGGATCGGAAGGACGAGGACGAGGGCGAACAGTTCCGTGCAGCTATCGGGACGCTGCTCGAGGTGTCCGACAAATTGCCGAGTGCGGTGATCGTGATCGGGTGCCTGGAAGACCTGTTTACTGTCGGCCGGAGATGCCTGCCGAACTGGGCGCTGGATCGGCTGGAGCGAGACCCCGACCCGATCCGGCTGTCCGGGAAGCCGACTGACGATCAGATCGCCGCGATACTCGGGAGGCGACTGGATGTGTTCTTCGACTCCCTCGGTATCGAGCCCGATCCCGGCAACCCGCTCGCCCCGTTTTCTGGCGCCGACGTTGCCAAGTTGAGCGGGCTTCAGACCCGGGCGGTCCTCGAGGAGTGCCTCCGCCACCGAGGCAAGTGTATTGCCGCCGGACGCTGGTTGTCGTTCGAATCCGCTGGTCCCGATCCCGGGCCAAAGCCCCCCGCGCCGGAGTGGGAGCACCGCTGGAACGATTTCCTCGCCGCCTACAAGACTCCGGCCCTCGACGAGCCGACGCTCCCCCAACTGCTCGCGTTCACCCTCCGTGCCGTCTCGGCCGAGATGCCCAACGGCGTCCACCTCGGGGCCGAGCCGGACGGCCGGTTCGTCCCGGTCGAGGTTCATCGGCCCGGTAACGTGGTCGAGAAGTTGTTCGTGGCCGTGTGCGACAAGGGACCGCAGGGCGGCGGGCTCGGCCGACAAGTGGAAGAGGTTGCCCGGAAGGCCGGCGAGATCCCCTCCGTGTTCGTCCGCTCAACGGCGTTCCCGAGCAGTCCCACCGCCGACGTCTCGAAGCAACTCGCCAAGCTCATCGCCCCCCGCGGGACGGGCCGGCGGGTCGTGGTCGCCAACAGCGACTGGCGGGCGATGGCCGCGTTCCGCGAGTTCCACGGCAAGCACCATAAGGAAGCCGGGTTCGCCGACTGGCAGCGGGCCGACCGGCCGCTCGCCGAGCTCCGGTCCGTCCACACGATTCTCGCGCTCGACAAGCTCCTCGCCGCCGCGCCGCCCACCCCGGCCGTGCCACCCGCCCCGCCGCCCCCGCCCGCAGGGCTGCCGAAGGAGGTCGCCCCGCCGAACCCCGCGGCGCCTCCGACCCCGACCGCCGTGCCCGATCGCCCGGTCCGCCTCGGCCTGACCCGTGCGGCCGCCCCGGTAGTCGTCGAACTCCGCCCGAAGGATCTGTGCCGGCACGCGGCCTTCCTCGGCGGGTCCGGGAGCGGGAAGACTACGGCCGCCCTCGCCGTCATCGAGCAACTCCTCCTCGCCGGCGTGCCGGCCGTCCTGCTCGACCGCAAGGGCGACCTGGCGACCTACGCCGACCCGGCCGCGTGGGCCGTCGCAGAGCCGGACCCGGACCGCGCCGCCCGCCGGGACCGGCTCCGGGCCGCCGTCGAGGTCCGGCTGTACACGCCCGGCTCCGGCGCCGGCCGGCCGCTGGCCATCCCGGTCGTCCCGGCCGACCTCGGCCAGCTCTCCGCCGCCGAGCAGGAGCAGATCGCCCAGTTCGCGGCCGCCGCCCTCGGGGTCATGCTCGGGTATAAGGGGAAGGCGCCCGACCCCAAGCTCGTCATCCTCCAGAAGGCGATCGAGGTGCTCGGCCGCGCCCCCGGCCCGGCCGTGACGGTCAAGGCCCTCCAGAAGCTCGTGGCCGACCAGGACGACGCACTGCTGTGCGCCGTCGAGGGGTTCGAGGACAAGCACTTCAAGAAACTGTCGCAGGACCTGCTCACCCTGGCCCACCAGCACCGCCGGCTGCTCGAGGATGGCGACCCGCTGGACGTGGACGCGCTGCTCGGCCGCGGGCCGGCCGCGGCCTCGGGCAAGACCGGGCTGACGGTGATCAGCACCCAGTTCCTCGGCGACCCGGCGACGACCGACTTCTGGGTGTCACAACTCCTGCTGGCGGTGGACCGGTGGCGGGCGAAGAACCCGGCCCCGGACGGCGCCCTCCAGGCGGTCTTCCTGTTCGACGAAGCCGACGTGTACCTGCCGGCCACCCGCCAGCCGGCGACCAAGGGCCCGATGGAGGGCCTGCTCAAGCGGGCGCGGTCGGCCGGGGTCGGGGTGTTCCTGGCGACCCAGAGTCCGGGCGACTTCGACTACAAGTGCCGGGACCAGGTGCTGACGTGGCTGGTCGGGCGGGTGAAGGAGCCGGTGGCGATCACCAAGCTCAAGCCGATGCTGGAGGCAGGGCGGGGTGACGCGGCCGCCCGGCTCCCCGGCCAGGAGACGGGACAGTTCTATCTGGTCCGCGAGGCGGACGTGACCCCGATCCGGGCGGACCGGAATCTGATCGCAGCGTCCCAACTGCCTGAGGACCGGATCCTGGCGCTGGCGCGGACCGGGCTGAGAAAGAACGGCTGATGGCAAGCCGATTCGGGACAATGAGAAAGGAATGCTGACATCAAAGCTGGGGGCTGATTGAATCGGGGGTGCTGGTGTCCTCCACCACGCCGAATTCAATCATCCGGTCACGGCCGGAAAAACTCTCCCAGGTTACCTGCCGTGATTATAAAGCTGAGGTCATCCGGGGCGAGTTCCCCTCCTTCGGGCCCGGAACCCGGTAGTAGGAGACCGGGGACGAGGAGTCGGGACACGCCGCTTCACACCGGCCATGAGTACCGAGCCGCTGCCACACCTGGAGACGTTCGCGGAGGCGGCCGAGCGGGGCAGCTTCACCGCCGCCGCCCGCCACCTCGGGCTGACCCAGGCGGCGGTCAGCCAGCGCATCCGGCAGCTCGAAGCGGCCCTCGGGACCCCGCTCTTCCGCCGCGCGGCCGGAGGGGCGACGCTCACCGGGGCCGGCCGCCGGCTCCACGCCTACGCCCGCCGCATCCTGGACCTGACCGCCGAGGCCCGGGCGGCCGTGACCGGCACCCGAGACGAGGTGGGGGGCGACCTCGAACTCGCCGCCAGTTCCGTGCCCGGCCAGCACCTCCTCCCGCCGGTGCTGGCCGCGTTCCGCGGGCTACACCCGCTCGTCCGGGTCCGGGTGGCGGTCTCCGACACCGACCTCGTTCTCCGGCAGGTCGGGCAGGGCCGCGCCCACCTCGGGCTCGTGGGCGGACAGGGCGACGCCCCGGACCTTGAGTTCCGCCGGTTCGCCCGCGACGAACTGGTACTCGTCGTCCCGGAAGGTCACGCCTGGTGGGGGAGGAGGCGGGTTTCGGTGTCGGACCTCCTCGCGCAGCCGTTCGTCCAGCGGGAAGCCGGGTCCGGGTCCCGCCGGTGCCTGGAGCGGGCCCTGGAGCGGCTCGGGGTCGTCCCGTCGCGGCTGAACGTCGTCCTCGAACTCGGCAGCAACGAGGCGGTCAAGGGGGCGGTCCTCGAACGGGCCGGGGTGGCCGTCCTGTCCCGGCGGGCCGTCGAGGGGGAGGTGGAGGGCGGTCGACTCAGGGCCGTCCCGGTGGACGGGCTCACCCTCGACCGTGCCATCTACGTCGTCCGGGACCGGAGGCGGGCGCTCCCGGGGCCGGCCCACCTCTTCCTGGCCCTGGTGCGGCCCGAGCCGGAGGCACCCGGGGGTTCATAACCGCTACTTATGCCCGGTGGAGCAGGTATCACCACCGGCCGCTCACGCGGCTCACCGGGTCCGTGTAGCGTGCCCCTACGCCCTTTCAGACCTCGGGTGGGAGACCAGACATGTACCGGGCGGGTGTCCTGGCGGCTCTCGGGGCCGCCGTCCTGTTGTTCTCGTCGGTGGTCGCCCCGTCGGCGGGGCACGACGACAAGGAGGCGATGGGGGCGTCGGTCCACCGGCCCGACGGCCTCAAGTGGCAGGACGGGCCGCCGTCGCTGCCGCCCGGGGCCAAGATCGCCGTCCTCGAAGGCGACCCGGCGAAGCCCGGGCCGTTCGTATTCCGGGTGAAGGTGCCCGACGGCTACCGCATCCCGCCGCACACCCACCCCAAGCCGGAGCGGGTCACGGTCATCTCCGGCGAGTTCAATCTCGGCATGGGCGACAAGTTCGACCCGGCGAAGGGCGAGGCGCTGCCGGCCGGGACCTACGGGACGTGGCCGGCGGGGATGAAGCACTTCGTCTGGGTGAAGGGCGAAACCGTGGTCCAGTTCCACGGGGACGGGCCGTGGGTGATCAACTACCTCAACCCGGCCGACGACCCCCGGAACCAGAAGAAGTAGCCCCGCGGCACCCGCGCCGGGGCGACCAGCGATGGGTCCCCGCGAATCGGGGCCTGCGTTTACAGTGGACCCGACCCGCGGGGAGACCGCTCCCGGGTGAAGCGGGAGAGGAGGAACGGCTCGACCGGGAACGACGGCCGGTCGCCGACGATCAGGTCGGCCGTAAGGAGGCCGGTCAGCGGGGCGTTCAGGATGCCCGTCCGGAAGTGGCCGCAGGCACTGAGGTAGCCGCCGAGCCCCTCGACCGGCCCGAGGATCGGCAGCTCGTCCGGTGTCCCCGGCCGCAGCCCCGACCAAGTGCGCTTGACGCGGACGTTCGCCAGGAAGGGCACCGCGCGGACGGCCCCGGCGGCGAGGGTCTTGAGCGCGGCCGGGGTCACCCCGGCGTCGAACCCGACCTCCTCCGTCGTGCTGCCGATGATGACCTCGCCGTGGCCCTTCTGGGCGAGGTAGCAGTCGGTCGTGGACAGGCAGGCGGAGAGGACTTTCGGCAGGGTCTCGGTCCCGACGATCTGGCCGCGGACGGGCCGGACGGGGATGTCGAGGCCCGCCATCCGCCCGACCTCCGGCGCCCACGCCCCGGCCGCATTCACCACGTACCCGCACGGGATGACACCCGCTTCGGTTTCGACCGCGGTCACCCGGTTGGAAGCGACCTTCAGCCCGGTCACCTCGGTGTGCGTCAGGATCGCGGCCCCGAGCGCCCGCGCCGCGGCGCGGAAGGCGTCGGCGAGCCGGTAGGGGTTCACTTGGTTGTCCCCGTGGAAGCGGAGCGCACCCCTGACCTCCGGCGTCACCGCCGGCTCGGCCCGGGCCACCTCGTCCGGCGTCAGCCACTCGGTGAGGTCCCGGCCGCACGGGCAGTGCTCCCACAGCGGCCGGGCGAAGGACACGTCGCCCTCGTCGTACATGAGGAAGAGCAGCGAGGTCGGCTCGTACTCGACGTCGAGTCCGGTCTCCGCCCGGAGTTCCCCGGCGAGGGCGGGGAACATCTCGTTCGACCTGACCGCGAAGTCGAGGAAGCTCCTGGGGAGCTGCCCCGGCCCGTGCACCCCGTCCGGGAGCGCCCCGAGCCCGGCCATCGCCTTGTAGTAGATCACGCCGCACCCGAGGCCCACCGACTCGCCGAGCGGCCACAGCCCGCCGGCCGAGGCAGACGTCGCCCGCCCCCGCCGGGGCTGGTCGACGAGCGTGACCCGCAGCCCCCGCTTCGCGGCGTAGTAGGCGACCGCGCAGCCGATGACCCCGCCCCCGACCACCACGACGTCCGGGCTCATGACGCCCCTCCCCCGACGGCGTCGAGCGGGTCGGTCGCGGGCGCGTGGCCGATCCCCTCGGCTTTCGCGAGCGCGCCGAGAGTCACGGGCTTGACGGGCGGACGCGGGTTAATCCGCCCGACGTCCGAGGGGGTCCGCCCCGTCACCCGGCACAGGTACGTCCCGGCGGGCGGCGCGCACTGCCGCCCCTGACAGGGGCCCATGCCGAGTCGGGTGAAGAGCTTGACCGCCTGGAGGTCCTTCGCCCCTTCGTCGATTGCCGCCCGGACGTCCGCGCGGGTGACCTCCTCGCACCGGCACACGACCGTCTCCGGGGTCGCGAGGTCGGCGAGGCCCGGCCGCACGCGGTGGCGCGCGTCGAGTTCCCGCCACGCCTCGGCCAGGACCCCGAGCCGGACCAAGGGGGCCTCACGCCGCCGTCGGGCTTCGTCCGCGGGAAGGGCGCCGGCCTGCTCGGCGGCGGTGATGCCGGCGACCCGCCCCTGCAGCTCGGCGGCCTCGGCCCCGACGACCCCCGCGCCGTCGCCCGCGGCGAACACCCCGGGGACGCTCGTCTCGAAGTGCGGGCCGCGGTCCGGGACCCACCCCCCGAGGTCCGGGGCGTGCCGGTGGCGGCAGCCGGCGAGTGTGGTCAATTCCGTGTTCGGGACGAAGCCGAACCCGACGACCACGAGGTCCACCTCGGCGGAGCGGCCCCCGCCGTGGAGCGGGGTCCAGTCCTCCGGCCGGACCGGGCCGAAGGCGACGCCCTCGACCTGCCGCCCGCCCCGGGCGGCAAGGACCGTGTGGTGCGGGAGGACCGGGACGCCCGCCGCGACGAGCGCCTTCCAGTTGTCGAGGGCGTCCGCCATGAACTCCCACCCGTCCCACGCCGCGGGGAGCGGCTCGGGCGGCCACCAGGGCGGGCCCGCTTCCAGCACCGCGGCCACCTCCACCCCGGCGAGGCGCAGCCGGTTCGCCACGCCGGCGAGGAGCGGGCCGGTCCCGGCCACGAGCGCCCGCCGGCCGGGCCGGACCAGCGTCGTCTTCATCAGGGCCTGGACGCCGCCGGCGGTCATCACGCCCGGGAGGGTCCACCCTGGGAACGGTACCGGCCGGTCGTAGGCCCCGGCGGCGAGGACGAGCCGCGCGGCCCGGATGAGGCCGGATTCGTGCTCGGATGCCCAGAGCACCTCGCGGCCGTCCCAGACGCCCAGGGCCGACGTGCCGGCGAGCACTTCGACCCGATCGGCGACCTCGGCGACCTCCGCCCGGAGCCGTTCGCCGTTTGTGAAATCCTTGCCCAGTGCGGTCGCGTCGGTCACTCGGAAGCCGTCAGACGGGGTGCGGTAGATCTGGCCGCCCAGGTGGCGGGCCTCGTCGATGAGCGTGCAGGGGAGGCCGGCCCGGGCGGCTTCGATGGCCGCTCCCAGGCCGGCCGGGCCGCCCCCGACCACGAGGAGTGGTGTCGAAGGGGTCACGAAACCACCCTCCAGGTCCCGACCCCGGCCTGGGTCTCGACCCGCATCCCGTCCCGCACCGGGGTCTGGCATGTGCGGACGCCGGGTTGACCGTCGATCGTCATCACGCAGTCGAAGCAGACCCCAATCCCGCAGTAGAGGCCCCGCGGCTCGCCCCGGAGATCGGTCGTTCGGAGTGCCCGCCGGCCCTCGGCGAGGAGTGCCGCGGCGACGGTCTCGCCCTCGAAGACCCGGACGGGCCGCCCATCGACCACGATCTCGACCTCCGGCCCCCGGGCGACCGCTTGCCACACCACCCGGGTTCCGACCTCCCCGGCCGGGCGACCGTCAAGCTCGACACGACGACCGAGGGCTACTGCCTCACACCACCCGGGTTCCGACCTCCCCGGCCGGGCGACCGTCGGCCGGACCCGGTTCGGGTTCCGTCGGGCTTTCCATGATCACACTCCATCCCTGGGCGTGGTTCGGCGGCCGATCGACGGGGCGGTGGCGCGCTGGCCGAAACTCCTCCCCGCTGGGGGGCACCTCCAGGCGCCTCCCCGGCGCGTGACGGGACCGGGGAAAGACCTTCCTCACCGTCCGGCGTCAACCGCCCGGCTCGGAAGTTGAACTGCTGACTTTGGTCTGGTAACCGGCCTTTCCGATGCGTTCCGCGATCGCGGCGGCGTCCACCACGGCAGAGTCGAACAGCACCTGGATCTGTTGGTTGTGGGCCTGCGCCCGGACTTTGCCCACGCCCGGCAGGGCCTTGAGCAGGCGCTCGACGCGCTGCTCACAGCCCTCGCAGACGAGCCGCTGATCCCCGGTGACCTCGAAAGTGACGGACTTGAACATGCGCGAAAACCTCCACTACTGCGGTGGGTCCTGGCCGCGCGGCACTCCTGCGCTCTGGTACGACCGGGCGACACTCTTGGACGTTGGCAGGGGTAGGTTCCCTGGTCCCTCGTGGGGTTGCTCTGGTGCCGCGCCGGCTTCGGATGAGATGGGCGGCGCCTGCCCGACCGTCTTGATCGCCTGGAAGAAGTACGCCCCGCGGCCCCACAGGGAGTTGACGAAGATCGTCGTCACGCTGGCCGCCATCGCGACCATGCCCCAGATCGGGTAGATCAGGCCCGTGGCGGCCGCCGGAATCCCCACGCCGTTGAACAGGAACGCGAGGGTGACGTTCTGCACGATCTTCCGGTAGCTGTGCCGGCTGGTCTGGTAGGCGTCGAGCACGGCGCCGAGCCGCTGGTTGAGGATGATCACGTCGGCCGACTCGATCGCGATGTCGGCCCCGCTCCCGAACGCGATCCCCACGTCGGCCTGCATCAGGGCCGGGGCGTCGTTGATCCCGTCGCCGACCATCGCCACGCGGGTGCCGTCTTCCTGGAGCTTGCGGACCATGTTCGCCTTCTCGGCGGGCAGGACGCGGGCGTGGACGTCCTCGATGCCGGCGGCGCGGGCGAAATGCCGCGCCGCCCGCTCGTTGTCGCCGGTGATGAGGCTCGTCCGGATGCCGAGGGCGTGCAGGCGGCTCACGGCCTCCGCCGCGTCGGGCCGCAGCGCGTCGCCCAGCGCGAGCAGTCCGAGGAGCACACCGTCTCGGGCGACGCCGATGACGGTCTGGCCCTGCGACTCCAGTTCGTCGATGCGCGGCCGCTGCGCCTCGACGTCCACGCCCTCGGACGCGAGGAACGCCGGGCTGCCGACCAGGAGGCTGGCCCCGCCGAGGCGCGCCCGGACGCCCTTGCCGGGGACAGCCTCGAACCCCTGCACCTCGGACGGGGGGATGCCGCGGTTGAAGGCCTCCTCGACGACGGCCCGGGCGAGCGGGTGCTCGGAACCCGCCTCCGCGGCCGCCGCGACACCGAGCAACTCCTGTTCCGACGCGGTGATGGGAACGACTTGGCGGACCGCCGGACGGCCCTCGGTGAGCGTCCCGGTCTTGTCGAAGACCACCCGCCCCACCCGGCGCAAGACCTGGAAGGCCTCGCCCGTCCGCATCAGCACGCCTCGCTCGGCCGCCTCGCCCGCCCCGCGCACGATCGAGAGCGGTGCCGAGATCCCCACCGCGCACGGGTAGCCCATGACGAGCACGCTCAGGCCCGCGAACGTCGCCCGCTGGAGGTCCGGCGCGGCCCCGACGACGAGCGGCCCGAGGAGCCAGAAGAGCGCCGCGCCGACCGCCGTCAGGAGCACCACGGGCGTGTAGACCTTGAGCACCCGGTCCACGAGGTGGAGCACGCCGGGCTTCAGGGCCCGGGCGTCCTCGACGCTGCGGATGACCTGCCGGAGGAAGCTCTCCTCGCCGACGACGCTGACGCGGACGAGGAGCGTCCCGTGGCCGTTGAGCGAGCCGCTGATGGTCCGGTCCCCGGGGGTCTTCTCGATCAGTTTCGGCTCGCCGGTGACGAGCGACTCGTCCACGTCCGACTCGCCCGCCTCGACCACGCCGTCCACCGACACCCGCTCGCCCGGGCGGATGCGCACCAGGTCGCCGACCCGCACGTCTTCGAGCGGCACGTCCACGTCCCGCCCGTCCCGGACGACGTGCGCCACGTCGGGTTCGAGGTCGAGGAGCTTCTTGACCGCCTGGGAACTGCGGGTCTTCACGATGAGCGACAGCCACTCGGAGAAGATGTGGTACGTGAGGACCATCACCGCGACGGAGAAGAACGCGACCGTGGGGTAGTCCGGCGGGTTGAAGGCCAGACCGATCGCCCCGCCGACGAGCCCCGCGAACGCGCCGAACTCGACCAGCACGTGCTGGTTGAGGATGCCGCGTCGGAGCGCCATGTACGCCATGCGCACGATGTGCCCGCCCACCCCGAAGATGAGGAGCAGGGCGAGCGCCCCGGCGAGCCACGGGGTGGTCGGGCCGAACGCGCCGCCGAGCTGGAGGGCGTAGACGCCGCCACCGAACACGGCGAGGCCGGCCGAGCCGGCGACCGCCTGGGGCAGGCCGTAGGAGCGCAAGACCACGAAGGCGAACGCGACGAGGCTGGCGATGGAGAACACGCACAGCGCGAACCACACGCTGTCAACAGGGTACCCGGCCAGCCCCATCGCGGCGATGCTCGACGTGAGGGCAACCAGGAACCGCCCGCGCTCGCGCACCAGCGCACGCTCCTCCTCGTCGAACGGGCGGAGCTTCCGCGGGTCGGAAACCGTGTAGCCGATGTCCTTGAGGATCTGCAGCAGCTCCTCGGCGCTCGTCACGCCCGGGTCGTACTCGATCAGCGCCTGCTCGTGCGTCAGGCTGACCGCGACCTTGTCCACGCCGGGTTGCCGGCCGAGGGCCTTCTCGATCGTGCCGGTGCAGAGCGAGCAGTGCAGCCCCCCGATTCGCGCGCGAATCCGGCGGCGGCCCGGGACTTGCGCAGGCTCTTCGCTCCAGAAGCGTTGGGCCGGCTCTTCGATCGTTGCGGTACTCATCACGTCACCCCATATCAATTGCCGGACGGCAACTCCCGTACCCGGCGACGTTTCGCAGATCACGAGAACCCCAACTCCTCGACCTTCTCTCGCAGGCGCTCCCCGGTCGTCCGCCGCGGGTTGTAGCGCACCCGCACCCGCTTCCGCTTCACGTCGGGCACGACCTCGTGGACCGCCTGCAGGGCCAGGAGGGCGCGGCTGAGCGTGTCGGCGCAGCCCTCGCAGACCATGCCAGGGGTGCTGATCTCCGTCTCGGCCAACGCGACGCCTTCGTCCTTCGGCCCGGCCTGGGGGTCCACCCGGCCGCGCACGGCGGTTGCGACCACCCAGGCTACCGAGGAGAGCGCCGTGACGCCGGTTGCGACCGCGGCGGCGGCCGCTCCGAACCGCTGGGCCACGAACGCCACCCCGAGCACGACCAGGAGCAGGCCCGCTGCCTTCTCCAGCCGCGGCTGCCAGCGGGCGACGGACTTGAAGTCCTTGAGCAGTCCGGTGAACGTCCCGGCCAGGACGAGCGGCAGGCCGCGGACGAGTGCGAAGACGAACAGGAGCAGCGCCCCGAACCAGGCACTCCCCGTGCTCCCGGCGTAGAGGAGCATCGCGAGCACTACCGGGATCGAGCACGGGCAGGCCGAGCCGACGAGCCCAAAAGGGAGCCCGAGGAGGTAGGCACCGGCGAGACTCTCGACCCGCCGCTCGGGCGCGGAGACGGACGGGGCGCGGAGGCGGAACAGCTTGAGCATCGCCAGGCCGAGGACGACCAGGACGATGCCCGCGACCAGGTAGCCGTTGGCCCCGAAGAAGGCGGCGAACTTGGTCCCGGCCCACCCGAAGACCAGCCCGTACACACCGAAGGTCGTGGCCGTCCCGAGCGCGAACGCGAGGCTGCGGGTGAACGCCCGCCAGCGCCGCAGCCCCGGCTCACCGGCCACGTACCCCATGACGACCGGCACGGTCGCGAGCACCGTGGGGGTCAGGGCGAGTAGCAACCCCGCCGCGGCGGCCAGGAGGGGGGCCCAGGGCGAGGGGGTCTGCGGGTTCCACAGGGCCCCTTCGATCGAGTTCAGGTCGAGCACGGGGCACTCCTACTTCTTCTCGGCCGGGAGGAACTCGACCGTCTCGGCCTTCAGCCACAGCCGCCCGCCCTTCTTCACCACCTCGCCGGTGACCTTCGCCCGCTGCCCGACCTTGTCCTCGGTGAGCTCCAGCTTGCCGGGTGCCAGATCGACCATGATGTCCCCGGCGTCGTCCTTGAGGCGCAGCCAGCACCCGCGGGCCGGGCACTGCTGATCCACCTCGGCTTCGACCGCCACCGTCTGCCCGAGCCTGTCCTCGGTCACGACGCCCGTGCCTCCCGCCGGGACCTTCTTGTCCGGTTCACCCGGGGCCGGCCGGCCGGTGGCGGCCGGCGGGCTCCCGGCACGGCCGCCCGGGTCACAGCCGGTGGCGGCGAAGGCCGCGGTGAGCACGAGACCCGCGCCGAAGGCACCCAGGGCAACGGTTCCGGTGCGTCGCATCATCCGATCCTCCGTCCGTCGGGCCGCGGCCCGAACGGTCGAGCGTCTCCCGTCCACACCAGTCTACACTCCGTACCGCGGTACGGAGTCAAGAGCAAAACCCGCCCGGGATCGATTGCCCGGCGGTGGTGCCCGGGTCGCGGACGGCCCCGTCGAGGAGGTGGATCACGCGGTCCACCTCACCGATCATGCGGGTGTCGTGGGTGACCATGAGGACGGCCGTCCCGTGCTCGGCCGAGAGCCGGCGGAGGAGCCGCATGACGGAGAGCCCCCGCTCGGTGTCGAGGCTCGCGGTCGGCTCGTCGGCCAGGATCACCGCGGGGTCGTTGGCGAGCGCCCGGGCGATGGCCACCCGCTGCCGCTCGCCGCCCGAGAGCTTCTCGGGGAGGAGGTCCGCCCGGTCGGCGACATCCAGGTAGTCCAGGAGCTCCGCGGCGCGCTCCCGTGCGGCCCGGCCGCGGACGCCGGTGAGGTCGAGCGGCAGGAGCACGTTCTCCCGGGCGGTGAGGAACGGGATGAGGTTGGCGAACTGGAAGATGAAGCCGATCTTCTCCCGGCGGAACCGCTGGAGGTCCGGCCGCCATCGGCCGCCGTAGATGTCCTGTCCGCCCAGGATGAGCCGCCCGGCGGTCGGCTCGGTCACCAGCCCGAGGACGTGGAGGAGCGTCGTCTTCCCCGACCCGCTCGGTCCCATGATGGCGATGAGGTCGCCCCGGCGGGCCGACAGGTCCACGCCCTTGAGCACCTCGACCCTGGCCCGCCCCTCGCCGTAGGCCTTGGTGAGCCCTTCCGCCTCGACCGCGTACTCCATCGTGGTCCCCCTCTAACTGCCGAGCACACTCCGGGCGTCCACCGTCATGGCTCGCCGGACCGCGAGCAGACTGGAAAGCGCCGCGATGACCGTCATGGCGACGAGCATTTGCCCGACGTCCCCGTAGGTCGCCTCCACCCGCCGGGGGAAGAACGGCTCGACGGCGAACTCCAGCGCCCCGCCGAGGATGGCCCCCAGGACGCCGATGAGGACCGCCTGCTGGAGGATCATTACGTAGATCCGGCGGCCCGGCGCGCCGAGGAGCTTTAACACCGCCATCTCCTTCACCTTGTCGAGGGTGAAGGTGTAGATGATGAGGCCGATGATGATCCCGGCGATGAGGACGAGGATCACCCGGAAGAGCGAGAGCTGGAGGATGAGGAGGCGGTTCGAGCCCATGAGCTGGAGGTTCACCTGCCGCGGGGCGGTGTGGACCTCGAGCCGCTGCCAGCGGGCGATCTCCTTCGCCACCGCCTCCGGCGACGCCCCGGGTTCGAGCCTCACCGCGATGGCGTTCACCACGTGCGTATCCTCGGCGAGGTCTGCGGCCCTCCGGGCCAGCGGCTCGGCCAGCCGGGGGGCGAGGGCGGCTTCCGTCTCGAACGGCTCGCGGAACCGCCGCCGGCGGTCGCGGAGCAGGTCCGGGTCGGGCCGGAAGAGGATCTGCTGGGCCTCCTTGAGCGTGGTGTAGACGACCGGGTCGGCGGTGAAGCCGACCATGTTCTTGGTGAGGCCGACCACCGTGTAGTCGTGGTAGCCGATCCGCACCCGCTCGCCGACCTGGAACCCGGTCTTCACGTCGGCCACGAGTTCGTAGTCGTCGGCCTCGATGCCGCGGCCGGCGACGAGCGCCGGCGGGCCGCCGATGCGCCCCGGCTTGTAGCCGATGACGACGAACCGCTCCTCAGCCGGCACGTCCATCCACCCCGGCTCCACCATCGTCTGGGTGCCGGCGACGGCGTTCTTGTACATGAACTTCGCGAGCGGGGTCGGGCGGGGCGGGCGGACCACGTGCTCCCAGCCGATGGCGAGCGGACTCGCCTCGGCGACGCCCGGGACGACCTCGATCGCGTGGTAGTAGTCCTCGGGGATGCGGGAGGTCTCGACGAACGGCCCGAGCGTGTCCCTCTCCACCACCCAGAGGTCGGCGCCCGTCTCGGTGACGATGGTGGCCGAGTCGTAGATCACCCCGCGGATGATCCCGCCGATGGCGAGTACCACCATGAGGAGGAGCCCCACGCCCAGCACCGAGCTGAAGAACTTGAACCGGTGGTAGCGGATGTCCTTGAACGCGAGGTTCACGGCGCGGCTCCGGGTCAGGGCTTCGGCGGCGACGGGAGGACGCGCACGGCCTCCCCGTCCTTCAACCCGACGGGCTTGAGGACCACCCGGTCGCCGGCCTTGAGTTCCCCGGCCACGGCGACCACGGGGAGGCGGGGGCTGGTTGCCCCGGGGGTGACCTTCACCCGGCGCACCGTGCCGTCCGGCCCGGCCACGAAGACGAACCGGTCGTTCCCGAACGGGAGGACGGCGGCCTTCGGGACGACGAGGGCGTTGCTCGCGGTGCCGACCTCGATGTACACCTCCGCCCACTGCCCGGAGCGGAACTCCTCGGGCGGCAGGGGGAAGGCGACCTCGACGAGCAGCTCCTCGGTGACCGGGTCGGCCTGCGGGTTCACCCGGGCGACCTCGCCCCGGAACGGCGTGTCGGGGCGGCCGCGGAGGACGACGGTGGCGGGCTGGCCCTTCCTGACCTTCCCGGCGAACCGCTGATCGACGTTGGCCGCGACCCAGACGGTGCCGGTGTCGGCGACGGTCACGACCGGCTGGCCGGAGACGACCGCGTCGCCCGGATCGACCCACCGCCTGGTCACGACGCCGGAGACGGACGAGGTGACTTTGGTTTCGGACAGCTTGAACTCGTGGTAGCGAACCTCGGCCTCCTCAACCCGGACCATGCTCTCGGCGACCCGGTACTTCTCCTCGGCGACGTCGAGTTCGTCGTGACTCGCCGCGCCCCGCGCGACGATGGCGCGCATCCGGTCCCAGGTCTGCTTGGTCTGGCGGGCCGAAGCCTTGGCGGCTTCGAGCCGGGCCTTGGCCCGGTCCACTTGGTGCCGGAGGTCGGCGTCCTCAAGCACCGCGATCAGGTCGCCGGGCCGCACGACGTCCCCCTCGTCCACGAGCACCCTCTCGACGCGGCCGGTGATCTTGGTCCCGACCCGCGGGAGCACCTTGGTCGTGACGGTCCCGGTCCCCTGGACCTCGGCCCCGACCGTCCGCGCCTCGACCTCGGCCACCGAGACCTCGCGGGAGGCGAGGAACTGGTATTTGACGAATGCCACGACTGCGGCAACGACCAGCGCGTAGACCGACAGCTTCGGCAGGACGGAGAGGATCGGTCGCCGCCTGATACGTTCCGGCCTGCCCATAAGGAGTCCCCGGCCGCGAGAGGGTACGCGCCACCGGGTCATTATCGACTCCGTACCGCGGTACAGAGTCAAGAAGAAACCCCTCCCCACGCGCGGCGGTTGTGCTCGGACACGGATAGTAGGAGGGGTGGGAGGCTTGGAGTTGGCCGGAGGCGACGCTGGCGAGTGGCTGCCCGACGGGAGAAGAGTCCCAACCCGTTGCCGGCGAAGAGCGGGGAGCGGTTCGGCTACGGTGTGGTTCCCTCCGTCGGGGGCTCGGACTTCCCGCCGATGCAGCGCGGGCAGCCGCCCAGGGACTCGATGATGGGGCAGGACGCGATGGCCCGCCGGCCGTCGCAGGCGCGGAGGAGGTCGGTCAGGCTCCGCTTCATCGCCTCGAGGTCCCGGATCTTGTGGTCGATCTCCTCGACCTTCGCCTCGGCGAGATGCTTCACCCGGTCGGACTTCCCCCCGGTCATCTGCCGGAGGTCGAGCAGGTTCTGGATCTCGCTGAGCGAGAACCCGAGTTCCTGGGCGCGCTTGATGAACTTCACCCGCTCGACGGTCTCTGGCGGGTACTCCCGGTACCCCGACGCCCGGCGGGGCGGCTCGGGGAGGATGCCCTTCCGCTCGTAGAACCGGAGCGTCTCGACGTTCACGCCCGCCAGGCGGGCCACTTCCGCGGTACGTAGAGTCGGCACGATCGTCCCCCTCCTCGGTGTAACCATAATCAACCCCGAAGTATGGTACGGAGTCAAGAGGAGGTGAGTCATCCGGGCTTGGTTCACACACCACTCGGGCCTGTGGCCGCCGTGACCGCCGCGGGATGACCAGGGGGCCGAACGGGGCCTACTTCGGCCCGTACCGGAAGCTACCATCCCGGACATTTTGCCGACCCCGAGGACGGTCTGTGTCCGCCATCAGCGATCCCCCCGGCGGAGTTCGTACCCGGCCGGTCCGGAGCCGGCCGACACGGCGGCCCTTGGTCTGTCACGCCGTCCCGGATGCCTCCAGCCGGGCGAGCAGGGCCTTGACCTTCTCCTCGATCAGGTCGCGGACCTTGCGGAACTCGTCGTCCGGGAGGTCCTTCGGATCAGGGATGTCCCAGTCCTCGCGGACCCTGGCGCGGACCAGCGGGCAGGCGTCCCCGCAGCCCATCGCCACGGCCGCGTCGATGTCCTGGCCGGTGAACCGGTCGATCCCCTTCGACGTGTGGGTCGAGAGGTCGTACCCCTTCTCGGCCATGAACCGGATCGCCCGGGGGTTCACCTTTCCCGACGGGCGGCTCCCGGCCGAGTGGGCCTCGACCTTGTCGCTGCCGTGCCTCCGGGCGAACGCCTCGGCCATCTGGCTCCGGTTGCTGTTCTCCACACAGACGAACAGGACCCGCTTGCGGGTCGGTGTGGATTCGCTCACGGCTTCGGCTCCTCGATGGCGGGGGCGCGGCAACACCCCGCCTCGTGAATGGCCAGGCAGACGATCACGGCCAGGGCGGCCCCGAGGGGAGGCGCGACCAGGTAGACCCACAGGTGATCCAGGGTCCCGGACACGACCGCCGGGGCGAGCGACCGGGCCGGGTTCATGCTCGCCCCGCACACCGGGCCGGCGAACAGGGCCTCCAGCGCGATCACCGCCCCGACCGCGACCCCGGCCAAGAGGCCTTTCTCCTTCGAGCCGGTCGAAGCGCTCAGGATCACGAACATCAGGAGCAGGGTCAGGATCAGCTCGAAGATGAACGACTGGGCGGCGGAGCCCGCCGGGAGTGTGGCACCGAGAGTCGGGTGGCCCGGGAATAGTGCCCGCAACACCCCGCTGGCGAGCAGCGCCCCGCAGCACTGGGCGAGGGTATACGGGATCACCCGCCCGGCGGGGAACCGGTGGGCCAGGAAGAACCCCAGCGTGACGGCCGGGTTCAGGTGCGCCCCGGACACGTCCCCGACCGCGTAGATCATCGCGAGGACGACCAAGCCGAAGGTCAGGGCGACGCCGACGTGGGTGACCTGGCCGCTCGCGGCGTTCACCACGACCGCCCCGGTCCCGGCGAACACCAGGGCGAAGGTGCCGAACGCTTCCGCCGCCAGCCGCCTCGCCATCCCCGCCCTCCCGAACTCGGTTCCCGGAACGCGACTGTAACCGTATCGGTAACCCGGGTTGGCTGGAGTTTTCCGAACCGACCGGCCGATATGCTGGTCAGCGCGAACCCGATCGCTGAACTGGGCGAGTATCTTACGCGATACCCCTCCGCTGGCCATGCGTGTGGTCTTTCGTCGAGCGCGGGCACCGCTCGTCGCGTGAGGCTCACCCGCCGGCCGGGATGAACCCCTTGTGCCCTCGGGCGGTTCTGACCGGGGCCGGACCGAGTCAATCGCACCGGGCCGCACCCGGGACGCGTTACCACGGTTGTGGCGTCGGGGGTAAGCGATGAGACGGATCGGCGTGCGGCGGCTGGGGGCGGGCCTTTCGCTGGCATCGGGCCTCCTGGCCGGCTGCTCGGGCCTGTCGGGCGTTACGCCCGATCGGGAGCTCCCGGCCGCGGTTCCCCGGACGGGTGTCCCGACCCGCGGAGTCGGGAACCCGGATCCCGGGCGACCGCCCGCCGCGCCCGTGGCCTACTATGGCCCGGGTGCGGCCGGCGTTCGCCAAGCCTCCTACCAAGGCCCGCCGGCGGCCGACTCGTTGCCACCCCCGCGGGCGGTCAACCCCACGGCCCCGTCCGGGTCGGGCGGTCAGGCTCAACCCGACATCACGGCCTCTCCGTTCGCCGGCGCGACCGAGTTGTCCGTCGAGGCCCTCGTCGAGCAGGTGGTCGCCCGCAACCCGTCGCTGCCCCAGATGGTCGCGGCGTGGCAGGCGGCGGCGGCCAAGTACCCGCAGGTCACCTCCCTCGACGACCCGCTGTTCGGAACGACCCTGGCCCCCGGCGCACTCGGCTCCAAGCCTAACGGGTACCGGTTCGAGGTCTTCCAGCGGTTCCCGTTCCCGGGGAAGCTGCCGCTCAAGGGCGAGGTGGCGCGGGCCGAGGCCAGCGCCGCCGGGCGGGACGTGGAGGACGTCCGCCAGCAGCTCACCGAGGCCGCCCGGGACGCGTTCTACGAGTACTACCTCGTCGCCCGGGCCACCGAGGTCAACGAGGAACTCCTGAAGCTGCTCCGGAGTTCCCGGGAGACCGCCCAGGGGCTGTACACGGCCGGCAAGGTGAAGCAGCCGGACGTCCTGCTGCTGGACGTGGAGATCGGCCGCCAGGAGAACCGGGCCGTCCTGCTGGACCGGCAGCGACAAGTGGCCGTCGCACGGATGAACACCCTGCTGCACCAGCCGCCGGACGCGCCCCTGCCGCCGCCCCCCAAGGAGCTCAAGGCGGAGGGCGAGTTGCCCGACCCGGCGGGGCTGCGGGCCCAGGCCCTCGCCCAGCGGCTCGACCTGCTCACCCTGGCCGACCGGATCCAGGCGGCCAAGGCATCCCTGGACCTCGCCCGCCGGGAGTACTACCCCGACTTCGACGTGATGGGGGCGTACGACGCCTTCTGGGACAACTCGGGGCAGCGGCTGCAGGCCGGCGTCCGGGTCAACCTCCCGGTCCGCCTGGCCCGCCGCGGCGCCGCGGTCGCCGAGGCCCAGGCCCGGCTGGCCGAGCTTCAGGCCCAGCTCGCCCGCCAGCAGGACGTGGCCGGGTTCGAGGTGCAGCAGGGGTACGAGCAGTGGCGGGAGAGCCTGCGGACCGTCCGGCTCTTCGAGAAGCAGGTGCTGCCGCCGGCCCGGCTGAGCGTGAAGTCCGCCCAGGCCGAGTACCAGACGGGCGGCGTGTCGCTCCTGGTCCTCCTGGAGGCCACGCGGAACCTGGCCAACCTCCAGGACCAGTACTACCAGGCCACCGCCGAGTTCTTCCGCCGCCGGACGGTGCTGCAGCGGGCCCTGACCGGGACGCCGACCACGAGCCCACTACCAACGCCCCCGGGGAGGCCCACCCCCGGGCAGCCCGGCTACCCCACCGGGATGAGCAGCCGGCAGTAGCGCCGGATCGCGTTCGGCGGCCCAGCCGGGAAGCCACTCGACCCGGTCACCGGGCCGGCCGTTCGTACCGGGTGGTGGTTTGCACCGGCCGGGGGGCGGCGAGGTACGAGGTGGAGTGGGTCACCACCGGCGCGGGCGGGTTGTACCCGGCGCGGGCCGGGGCGGGGTACGGGGAGTACCCGGCGACCCCGCCGGGGAGTCGGTCGCCCGCGGGGGCCGCCTCGGCCCGGGGGCAGCTGGGGC
>JAIEQN010000586.1 GCA_019747685.1 Gemmataceae bacterium | reverse complement strand
CCCGCCCCTCCTCGATCTCGACCTCGCAGTGGATGCGGAGGACGCGCAGGCCGCGGGCGATCCCCTCGGGGTGGGTCAGCGTGTCGCCCACCTGGAGGAGGCCGTCGTTGACCGCGAGGGCGAAGTGCTTCGTGTCGCTGCCGTCGATCACGAGCGTTTTGGTAGACACGCGGGCCTCCTTCAGGGGAGGGCTGAAGCGAGGGGGCGTCCGGGCCGCCGGGGTTGGGGTTGGGCGCGTCCGAGCGAGTCATCAGTCAATGTCGCCGCCCGGACGGGGCAAAGTCAAGACGAGACCGCGGGCCGGGGCGGTTTTTGGCGAGGGTCGGGCCGGTCCGGCGTAGGCCCGGTCCGCCCGACCGGCCGCCGCACGGATGTCCGGATGGGAGCCCGGAACGCCGAGCCCCTTCTTCGCCCCCCCTCCCGCCGCTCTCCTTCCGACCGAACGCCGGGCTCGGGGCGCGGCCTTCGGGCCGGTAGCCGTCCCAGCCCGATCGGCCCGGTGGGTCCGGCAGCGCCCGGGCGGGGGCTGCCCGGTCGCCCGGCAGGCCGCTGACCTCCGCCGACAAGCCGACGAGCTTCGGCAGATGCAGGCGGCGTTCCGGGCGCGGGCGATGATGGACGCCCAGTGGGCGGGTGCGGCCGCCCAGCAGCAATACCTGCGGGGGGTGGCCGGGACCGCCGGTGCCCTCGGGGTGCCACTCCCCGCCCCGCGCGGCCCGTGACCCAGAGCCAATTCCGACGTAGGTTGGCGGCACCCCTGCGAGCTGACCGCCGAGGAAACCGGCGGTCGCCCGTCAGTCGAGCGGGGGCAGGTCGGGGAGCCGCGTCACCCCCTTGCCCGGCACGGCGAACCGGTACGGGTCGTTGCGGGTCCCGCCGCCGGTCCGGACCGCCAGCCCGTTGGCCGCCGCCCGGGCCAACCAGTCGTAGAGCTGCCACCCGGCCGGACGCGGCCGGTCCCCCGGCCAGTCGGCCAGCAACTCCCCGTGGGTCGCCGGCACCCGCCGCCCGGCCAGCAACCCCCGCACCGCCTCCCAGTTGTCCCGGAACCGAGCCCCCGTCGGGTCCGGGACGGCCCGGAACTCCGGCGTCCCCGGCTCCCACTCGTAGGCCAGCACCCGCGGCACCCCCGGCAGCCGCCCCCGCCCGGTCAGCTTCCGCCGGTTCTGGTCGGTCGCCAGCGGGCCGTACTCGGACAGCTCCAGGACCACGTCCACCGCCCCGAGCAGGGCCCCGCTGCCGCGGGCCGCGCTCCCCTCCTCCGACCGGGCCTTCCGCGGGTGGTGGAGGACCAGCACCGCCGTCCCGCCGCGGGCCAGGATGCGGAGCGGGGTCAGAAAGTCGTTCAGGGCGGACGGGTCGCTGTCCGACTTGCCGGGCAGGAAGGTGGCCAGCGGGTCGACCACCAACAGGTCGACCGGGCCGGCCGCCCGCAGGGCCTTGACCCGCCCGGCCAGCTCGTACCACTGGCGGACGGTCGGCCGCGTCAGGAACGGGCGGGACACGACCCGGGCGTGCGGCCCGACCGGGATGGCCTGCGACCGGTACGCCCAGTGGTCCGGGTCCTCCTCGGTCACGACGAGGGCGTGGCCGGCGGCCGTCGGGCGGCCGAGGAACGGGGCGCCGTCGGCCATCGCCCGGAGCAGCCCGGCCAGGAGGGTGGTCTTGCCGGCCTTCCACCGGCTGGTCAGGAGGGTCAGGTTCCGGCGGGCCAGGTAGCCGTCCCAGACCCAGTCGACGGCCGGGGCGGGGGCGGCCGGGGAGGCGACCCCGAGCGGGCGGGGGTTGAAGTTGAGTTGGAGCATCGGAGGTGTCCTTCGAAAGTGCGTCACCCTGACGGATGTGATTGGTTCGGCCGCAGGGTGTGCGTGTTGCCGAACCAAACCAATGAGAATCGACCGCGGGCGCGGGTGCGAGGTCGGTTGCAGCCGGACCCGGCCACGCCCCGCCCGTCCGGTCGTCTGCGCCGCGCAGCCCACCTACACTAGCCCGACACCGGCGGTCGTTGTGAGGTGCGAGCCATGCGGTTCGGCGGGCGGGGCCGGCAGTTGCGCCGGATGGACGGGCAGCGGCGCGACCCGGCCGGGCGGGTCGGGGGCGGCCACGCCCACCGATCCCGGATCGGGAACGGGCAGCCGAACTCCGGCGAGGTGGCGGGCCCGGGGCGCGGGCAGCCGTGCGGGGAGGCCGCCCCGTGACGGACGCCCGGAAGTCCGTGGTCGTGTACGCCGTGACCCTCGCCGCCGTCGCCGGGGCGGGGGCGGCCCGGTGGCTGTTCGACCGGCTCCTGGGCGACCACCTGCCGTTCGTCTTCTTCTTCGTCGCCACCGTCCTGGCCGCCTGGGTCGGCGGGTTGCGGCCGGCCCTGCTGGCGACCGGGCTGGGGTTCGTCCTGGCGTGGTACCTCTTCGTGCCGCCCCGGTTCGCCTTCGCCGTCCCGGCCGGGCCGCACGCCGTCGGGCTGGCCATGTCCCTGATGGTCGGCCTGGCCGTCGCCGTCTTCAGCGGGGCGTTGCGGCGGAGCGAGGCCGCCGCCCGGCGGCACGCCGAGCAGACCCGCATCACCCTCGGCAGCATCGGGGACGCGGTCATCACCACCGACGCCGCCGGCCGCGTCGCCTACATGAACGCCGTCGCCTGCGAGCTGACCGGCTGGGCGCGGGACGACGCCGTCGGCCGGCCGCTGGCGGCGGTGTTCCGCATCGTCAACGAGCAGACCCGCCGGCCGGTCGAGAACCCGGTCGAGAAGGTGCGGAAGCTCGGCCAGGTGGTCGGGCTGGCGAACCACACGGTCCTGATCGCCCGGGACGGGACGGAGCGGCCGATCGACGACAGCGCCGCCCCGATCCGGGACGACCGGGGGGCCGTCACCGGCGCCGTACTGGTCTTCCACGACGTGACCGAGCGGCGGCGGGCCGAGCGACTGGCACAAGAGCAGGCGTCGCTCATCCAAGCCGTCAACGACAACACCGCCGACCTGATCTTCATGAAGGACCGGGCGAACCGGCTGACCTACGCCAACGCCGCCACCCTGCGGGTGATCGGCATGAGCCGGGAGGAGGCCGTCCGCGCCGGCGAGGCCGAGCGGTTCCACGCCCCGGAGGAGACCGCCGCCATCGCCGCCCTCGACCGCCGGGTCCTCGACACCGGCGAAACGGTCGTCGGGGAGGAGCCGTACACTTGCGCGGACGGCGGCAGGCGGGTGTTCCTCTCCACCAAGACGCCGCTCCGGGACGAGGCCGGGCGGGTGGTCGGGGTGATCGGCGTCAGCCGGGACATCACCGACCGGAAGCGGGCGGAGGCGGACCTGCGGGCGAGCGAGGAGCGGTTCCGCACCCTGTTCGAGTCGATGGACGAGGGGTACTGCGTGGCCGAGGTGGAGTTCGACCCGGCGGGCCGGCCGACGGACTACCGGATCGTGGAGATGAACCCGGCGTTCGAGAAGCACACCGGGCTGCGGGGCGTGCTGAACCAGTCGATCCGGCAAGCCGTCCCCGGCCTGGAGGAGTTCTGGTTCGAGACGTACGGGCGGGTGGCCTCGACCGGCGAGCCGACCCGGTTCGTGAACGAGGCGAAGCCGATGGACGGGCGGACGTTCGACGTGTACGCCTTCCGGCTGGGCGGGCCGGGGAGCCCCTAGGTCGCCATCCTGTTCACCGACATCACCGCCCGGAAGCGGGCCGAGGACGCCGTGCGGGAGGCCGAGGCCCGGCTCCGGACGATGGCGGCCAACGCACCGGTGCTGATCTGGCAGACGGACGGCGGCGGGGTGACGTTCCTGAACCGCCACTACCTCCTCTTCTTCGGCAAACCCGTTGAGGCCGTGGCCGGGATGGGCTGGGCGGACTTCCTGCACCCCGACGACGCCGCCGGTTATGTGGCGGCCTACCGGTCGGCGGTCGCCGGGCGGACGGGGTACGAGTACCAGTGCCGGTTCCGCCGGCACGACGGGGAGTACCGCTGGCTCCAGAACGTCGGCACCCCGCTGTACACCCCGGACGGGGCGTTCGTCGGGTTCGTCGGGTGCTCCCTGGACGTCACCGACAGCCGACGGGCGGCCGAGGCGTTGGCCGAGGCCGACCGCAAGAAGGACGAGTTCCTGGCCGTGCTGGCCCACGAGCTGCGGAACCCGCTGGCCCCGCTCCGCAACGGCCTGCAACTGATGAAGCTGGCGGGGGACGACCCCGCCGCCGTCGGCCAGGCGCGGTCGATGATGGAGCGGCAGTTGAACCAGATGGTGCGGCTGATCGACGACCTGATGGACCGGACCCGCATCAGCCGGGGCAAGATCACCCTCCGGAAGGCCCGGATGCCGCTGGCGGCGGCGGTCCGGAACGCCGTCGAGACGAGCCGCACGCTGGTGGAGGCGGCGGGCCACGCCCTGACCCTGGACGTGCCGGAGGCGCCGATCCACGTCGACGCCGACGAGGCCCGGCTGTCGCAGGTGTTCGCCAACCTCCTGAACAACGCCGCCAAGTACACCGACCGGGGCGGCCGCATCCGACTGGCCGCCGAGCGGCGGGGCGGGGAGGCCGTCGTCACCGTCGAGGACAACGGGGTCGGCATCCCGGCCCCCATGCTGCCCCGGGTGTTCGACCTCTTCACCTAGGTCGACCGGTCGCTGGAGAAGGCGCAGGGCGGGCTGGGGATCGGCCTGAGCATCGTCCGGCGGCTGGTCGAGCTGCACGGCGGGACGGTCGAGGCCCACAGCGACGGCCACGGGCTCGGGAGCCGGTTCGTGGTCCGGCTGCCGGCGGTGCCGGCCCCGACCGACGACCCGCCGGGGGGCGGGGCCGACGAGCGGCCCCCGCCGGCCGCCCGCCGCGTCCTGGTGGTGGACGACAACCGGGACGGGGCCGCCAGCCTGGCGATGATGTTGAAGCTCCTGGGGAACGAGACGCGGACGGCCCACGACGGCCTGGAGGCGGTGGACGTGGCGGCGGCGTTCCGGCCGGACGTGATCCTGCTCGACGTCGGGATGCCCAAGCTGAACGGGTACGACGCCTGCCGCCGCATCCGCGGGCAGCCGTGGGCCAGGGGCGCGGTGATCGTGGCCTGCACCGGCTGGGGGCAGGACGAGGACCGGCGGCGGTCGGCGGAGGCCGGGTTCGACCACCACCTCGTTAAGCCGGTGGACCCGCAGGCCCTGATGAAGCTGCTGGCCGGGCCGCCGGCGGTGGAACGCGGACGTGCCGGCGGGCCGCTCGACCTGCTCGCCCAGTTCGACGCGGCCGACCGGGCGTTGCCGGCACCGGAGTCGGGATGACCGCGGGTGAAACCGGGTTGACCAACCCCGGGCGGTCGGTGACGATGTCCGGCGGGGCCGACACGCCATCCCGGGTCGGGCCACGACCGGGCGGCCGGACCCATCCACGGACCGTACACCTCGCCGGGTGCAACCCGATGCTTTCCCTGCTCTTGTTCGCGTCGACCGCCGCGCCCCCGCCGGTCGCGGCCGACCTCGTCCTGACCGGCGGCAAGGTTTGGACCGGCGACCCGGCCAAGCCCGAGGCCCAGGCCGTCGCCGTCTGGCGGGACCGCATCCTGGCCGTCGGCACGGACGACGAGGTCAACCCGCTGCTCGGGCCGAACACGAAGGTCATCGACCTGAAGGGCCGGCGGGCCGTGCCCGGGTTCTACGACAGTCACGTCCACTGGCTCGGAGGCGGTCAGTCCCTGTCCGAGGTCGATCTGAAGGACGCGAAGGACGAGGCCGAGGTCGGCCGCCGGCTGGCCGAGTTTGACAAGAAGCTGCCCCGGGACCGGTGGATCACCGGCGGGAATTGGGACCACGACCGGGCGTTCGGCGGCAGGCTGCCGACCGCCGCGACGATCGACAAGTACGTCAAGGACCGGCCGGTGTTCATCAATCGGTACGACGGGCATATGTCGCTGGCGAACACCGCGGCCCTGAGGCTGGCCGGGGTCACGGCCGAGACGAAGGAGGTGGCCGGCGGGGTGATCGACCGGCTGGCCGACGGCAAGACCCCGTCCGGGCTGCTGCGGGACTCGGCCCAATCGCTGGTCGGGCGGCTCGTCCCGGAGCCGGACGCCGAGGCGATCCTCGAAGCGGTACTCGCCTCACAGAAGTTGGCCGCGTCGGTCGGGGTGACGAGCGTGCAGGACATGGAGGGGAGTTCGCCGGCCGTCCGCCGGCAGCTCTTCCGGCTTCTCCAGCGGCTCGACCGGGAGGGGAAGCTGACCTGCCGGATCGACGTGCGGTGGCCGGTCGCCAACCAGCGGGAGCTGGCGACCCTCGGGGCCGAGGCCAACTTCGGCGGCAATTTCGTCCGCGTCGGCGGGCTGAAGGGGTTCATGGACGGGTCGCTCGGCAGCAGCACGGCCAAGATGTTCGCCCCCTACGAGGGCCAGCCGCAAAACACGGGCGTCTACGTCACCCCGCCGGACCAGATGCGGGCCCTCGTCCGGTCGGCCGACGCGGCCGGGCTGAGCGTCGCCGTCCACGCCATCGGGGACGAGGCCAACGCCGTCCTGCTGGACATCTTCGGCGAGGTGGCGAAGGCCAACGGCCCCCGCGACCGGCGGTTCCGGATCGAGCACGCCCAGCACCTGCGGCCGGAAGATTATCCGCGGTTCAAGGGGCTGGGCGTGATCGCCTCGATGCAGCCGTACCACGTGATCGACGACGGCCGGTGGGCCGAGGGGCGGATCGGGCCGAAGCGGTGTGCCAGCTCGTATGCCTACCGGTCGCTGCTCGACGCCGGGGCGGTGCTGGCGTTCGGGTCCGACTGGCCGGTCGCCCCGCTCGACCCGCTGCCCGGGATCGATGCGGCGGTCAACCGCCGGCCGCTCGACGGCAAGCACCCGGGCGGGTGGTTCCCCGAGCAGAAGATCACGGTGGCCGAGGCGGTGGCGGCGTACACCCGCGGCAGTGCCTACGCCGCCGGGCAGGAGGCCGACCGCGGGACGATCGCCCCGGGAAAGCTGGCCGATGTCGCGGTGCTGGGGCGGGACATCTTCGATTCGGCCGAGAAGGACCGGATCGGGGCGACGAAGGTGGACCTGACCGTTGTGGGCGGGAAGGTGGTGTTCGAGCGGAAGGAATGAGCACAGGCCGGGAGGCCTGTGCCACCAAGGCCAGAGCACAGGCAGGAATGCCCGTGCCACCATTCAGCTTGGTGGCACAGGTATTCCTGCCTGTGCTGTCCTCTGGACAGTCCTGCCTGTGCGGCCCTAATCCGCCACCTTCGCCTTGCTCGGGCCGGCGTCGGCGGCTTTCTTCCCGGTCGCCCAGTCCAACCCGCCGAACAGGTGCGGGTGGAACGTCTTCGCGTCCTTCCAGACCTCCGGCCGGTGGCCGAACGAGGTGTAGAACACCTTCCCCTTGCCGACCTCCCGGGTCCACGAGATGGCGTAGTCGTTGTCCTTCCGGGCCAGTTCCTTCCGCTGCTTGTCGTCGTTGAACACCAACGACGCCGGATCGAGACTCAAGATGACGTGCAGCTTGCCCCGGTTGTACGGCTCGTCCCGGAAGACGTACATCTCGTCGGTGTACGGCATGCCGTCGGCGAACCCGGCGGCCGCCGGGTGCTTCGGGTCCTCAACCTTGACCTTGATCTCCTGAATCTTCGGGTGGCCCTTGAAGTACGCCCCGATCAGCTCCCCGTAGGGCGAGTCGTTGTACAGGGTGTCGGTGGCGCAGTGGGTGCCGGCGAACGCCCCGCCGGCCTTCACCCAGTCGGTCAGGTCTTGCAACTCGTCCTTGTTGACCGGGTCGCCGGTGGTGAAGAACAGGACCACGTCGAAGTTCTTCAGGGTGTCCTTGTTGACCCGCCCGCAGTGCTCCGGCCCGACCGCCTCGCCGGTGTCCTTGCGGAACCGCTCGCTGTACTTCTCGAGCCCGGCCGGGTCGCCGGTGTACCGCCAGCAGGTCACGTCGTACCCGTGCTTCGGGCCGACCTCCTTGAGGACCTTCTCGGCGTCGACCACCGACTTGTGGATGAACCCGCCGCTGTGGGTGACGAGGAGCAGCCGTTTCTTCTTGGCGTCGCCGGCCGGCTCGGGGGCGGCCGCGGACAAGGTGGACAGGCCGGCCGCGACCAGCACGGCGGCGCAGAGCCATCGGACGGACATGGGGAACTCCGGGGGAAAGGGCCGGCCCGGGGCCGGCGGTGCTGGTGCCAGTTAAACCCCGGCGGGGCGGCCGGGGCAAGCGGCCGCCGGCCGATTTTCTTTGTCGAAGTGGCACAGGCCTCCCGGCCTCTGCCATCAGAATCGGCAGCTTGACCGGCCCCGGCCGGGTGGGGACGATGGGGGTGGTCCCGACCGGAGAGCCGCCATGCCCCGCCTCGTCCCCGCATCGCTGTGCCTGGCGGTCGTCGGGCTGGCCGTCTGGTGGGGCCGGGGCGACACAGCCGCCGACCTGCCGTCGTGGGAGGCCGTCCGGCCCGGCGTCTACCGGACGAAGGCGTCGCCCTACGGGTACGCCGTGGTCTCCGGCGGGAAGGCGCTGCTGATCGACGCGACGGTGCCGCCGGCGGCGGTCCGCGAGTTGAAGGCCGAGCCGGCGGCGGTCCTGCTGACCCACCACCACCGGGACACGGCCGCGTTCGCCGCCGAGTACCGCAAGGCCGGGGTGCCGGTCCGGGCCGCGAAGGAGGCCGCCCCGTGGCTGACGCCCGAGGGGGTGGCCAAGTACTGGAAGGAGTCGATCCCGCTCCGGGACTCGCGGACGGCGTACTTCGTCCTGCCCGAAGGCGTGTCGGGGGTCGATTACACGCTCGAAGACGGCAAGCCGTTCGTCTTCGGCGAGTGGTCCGTCACCCCCGTGGCCACCCCCGGCCACAGCCGCGACCACCTCGCCTTCCTGGTCCAGCCGGCCGACGACGCCGAGGGGCCGCGGCTCGTCTTCTGCGGCGACGCCCTGCACTCCCCCGGCAAGCTCTGGACGCCCTACACGACCGACTGGGACCACTGGACCGACGCCGGGCTGGTCCCGGCCGCCGAGTCGCTCCGGAAGCTGGCCAGGCTGAACCCGACGGCCCTCTACCCGGCCCACGGCCCGGCCATCGACAAGGACCCCGCGAAAGCCCTGACCGACACGGCCGCGACCGTCGCCGAGGCGGCCTTCCTCAAGAGCTTCGAGCGGTTCACCAACCGGGAGGGCGGCCCGCCGAAGTACCCCTTCCTCGTGAACAAGGAGCAGGTCGGCAGCGGCGGCGACAAGCCGTGGTCGCGGGTGTCGGACCGCCTCTGGCTGACCGGCAACACCTATGTCCTGAAGGCCAAGGATTCGGCGGCCGTGCTAGTCCTCGACCCGTGGGGCGAACGAAGCACGAAGCAGATCGCCAAGCTCCTGGCCGACGAAAAGCTGGGACCGGTCGAGGTCGTCGCCTTCAGCCACGCCCATTACGACCACTTCGACGGCGTGTATACGTTACCCGGCCGGGACCGGTGCCAGGTCTGGGCGCTCGACCTGGTGGCCGGGCCGCTGAAGGAGCCGTTCCGGTATCGGGCCCCGTTCCTTGACCCCCGGCCGATCCGGTTCACGAAAGAGTTCGCCGCCGGCGAGACGGCCGACTGGGGCGGCTACACCTTCAAGTTCCACCACCTGCCCGGGCAGACGTGGTTCACGTCGGGGATCGAAACGACCATCGACGGGGCGCACGTCCTGTTCACGGCCGACAACTGGTTTCACCAGGAGCAGTACAGCGGCTCCGGCGGGTGGATGGGGCTGAACCGGTCGTCGCCGGCCGTGTACGCGGCCAGCGCCCGGAAGGTGCTGGAGATCGCCCCGGCCCGGGTGCTGGCCGAGCACGGCGGGCCGTTCGTCTTCGCCGCCGAGGACTTCCGCCGGCGGGTCCGGTGGGCCGAGGCCGCCGGGAAGGCGTGCGACGCCCTATGCGTCAGCGGCGACCACCGGGAGGACTGGACGCCCCACCGGGTCACGGTCGAGCCGGTGCTGCAATCCATCGCGCCGGGCGGCCGGGTGCGGGCGACGGTGCGGGTCCACGGCGGGCCGGCGGCCCGGACCGTGACCGCCCGGTTCCGCGGCCGGGGCCTGGTTGCCGATCAGGACTTCGTGGCGACGGGCCGGGACGGCCAGAGGCTCGGGACGGTCTGGGCACTCGACGTGCCCCGAGACCTCGCCGCGGGCCGGTACGTCTTCGCTGTCGAGACCCGCGACGAGGTTGGGGCCGAATCGGTGGATGTATTCTTGATCATCGATGTAACATGGCCCTGAATCGGCCGGCCCGATCCGCCCGGCACAACCGATTCATTCGATTCGACTTGCGCCGCCTCCCCCGGCACCGTCGTCCGCAGTCCTTGAAGCCGGCCGGCGGTGTCTGTATAACGAAAATCAGATATGCTCGACGCCTCGCCCCAGGCACCGGGCGAGACCCCCGTTCCCATGACTCCGGGTCGGTCGGGCGGCGGTGCCGGCGATTGGCCGGCCCGGGCCGCCGACCGCCCGCGAGGTTCCCCCAACATGCCGACCCTGAAGCTGCGGCGGATCGACCTTTCGGCCCCGAACGCCGCGGCCCAGCTGAAAAAACTGCGGGACCAGTTCCGGACCGACTTCGAGGTCGTCACCGCGGCCGGCCGGAAGCTGACCCAGGCCGTCTTCGGCGAGGCCCTGCCGCCGGCCCGGGCGGTCGAGCGGATCTGCCACGACGTGCGTGACAACGGCTTGGCGGCCGCCCTGCGGTACACCGAGCTGTTCGACAAGGTGAAGCTGAAGGCCGACGCGGTGCGGGTCAAGCCGCAGGAGCTGGCCGAGGCCCACGCGGCCGTCGGGGCCGACTTCCTGGAGGTCGTCCGCCAGGTCCAGTACAACGTCCTGCAATTCCAGTCCGGGCTGCTCCACCGCGACGCCGAGATGCGGGTCGCCGGCAAGCACGAGCTGGCCGTCCGCTACCGGCCGCTCAAGCGGGTCGGCGTCTACTGCCCGGGCGGGGCCGCCGCCTACCCGTCCACCCTGCTGATGACCGTCTGCCCGGCCCAGGCCGCCGGGGTGGAGGACATCGTCGTCTGCATGCCGCCGACGGCCACCGGCGGGTACAACCGGCAGATGCTGGCCACCTGCCAGGAGCTGCGGGTGTCCGAGGTCTACCGGCTCGGCGGCGCCCAGGCGATCGCGGCGATGGCCTACGGGGTCGACGGGCTGAAGCCGGTGGACATGATCGTCGGCCCGGGCAACCAGTTCGTGGCCCTAGCCAAGAAGCAGGTGTTCGGGCAGGTGGCGATCGACTGCATCGCCGGGCCGACCGAGATCGTGGTGGTGGCCGACCACTCGGCCCACCCGGACTACGTCGCCCTCGACCTGATCGCCCAGGCCGAACACTCGCCCGGCGTCGCGGTACTGGTCACCTGGTATCCGCCGCTGCTGGACGAGGTGCAGGCGGCCCTGGAGAAGCGGCTCGCCAAGCTCGGCCGGGGCGACTTGGCCCGGGACAGCCTGGAGCGGTTCGGGGCGATGGTCCTGGCCCCGGACAAGCCGGCGGCCATCGGCTGCGTGAACCAGTTGGCCCCGGAACACCTCCATCTGCAAATCCGGGACCCGGACGCCTTCGCCGACGAGGTGGAGAGCGCCGGGGCGGTGTTCCTCGGGCCGTTCACCCCGGTCGCCCTGGGGGACTACGCCGCGGGGGTGTCGCACGTCCTGCCGACCGGCGGGACGGCCCGGTTCGCCAGCGGGCTCAACGCCAACGACTTCCGCAAGCGGACCAGCATCCTCCGGTTCACCCGCCAGGGGCTCAAGGACATCGCCGCGGACGTGGCCTTCCTGGCCAAGGCCGAGGGGCTGACCGCCCACGCGGCCAGCGTCGAGGTCCGGGCGGCCGACAACGGCCCGTCCGCCCGGCCGATGCCCAAGCCGGAGAAGGCCCAGCCCGCCCCGGCGGCCGCCTCGAAGAAGTGAGCAGTCAGCCGTGGGCAGTGAGCAGTCGGAACCAGCACGGCCACCGGTCCGGCCGGCCATCGCGGCGATGCGGGGCTACGTCCCCGGCGAGCAGCTCAACTCGCCGGACATCGTCAAGCTCAACACCAACGAGAACCCGTACCCGCCCAGCCCGCGGGTGTTCGAGGCGGTCCGGGCCGCCCTCACCGGGGACAAGCTCCGCAAGTACCCCCAGCCGCTCGGCGACGACTTCCGCCGGGCCGCCGGCCGGGTCCTCAACATCGACCCGGATAGCATCCTCATCGGCAACGGCTCCGACGACCTCCTCACCATCCTGACCCGGGCGTTCGTCCCCGAGGGCGGGCTGGTCGTGTCGCCGACCCCCAGCTACATCCTCTACCGCGAACTCGCCGCCATCCAGGGTGCCCGGTTCGAGACGGTCCGGTTCACCGAGGAGTGGAGCCTCCCCTTCCCCTGGCCGAAGCCCGACGCCGACATCGTCTTCATCCCCAACCCGAATTCCCCGACCGGAACCCTCTTGCCACTCGGGCCGGGCCACCTGGAGCCGTTCGCCGACCGGTTCCGTGGTCCGGTCGTGCTCGACCAGGCGTACGTCGATTTCGCCGAGGACGACACCCTCGCCACGAGTGCCGGGTGGCTGCCGAACGTGATCGTGACCCGAACCCTGAGTAAGGGTTATTCGCTCGCCGGCATCCGCTTCGGGTTCGCACTCGCCCACCCGGACACCATCCGCGAGCTGGTCAAGGTGAAGGACTCGTACAACTGCGACGTACTCAGCCTGGCCGCCGCCACCGCCGCGATCGAAGACCAGGACTACTACCGCGGCGTCTGGGCGAAGGTGGTCGCCACCCGGGAGCGGATGCGGGTCGAGCTGCGGGAACTCGGCTTCGACGTGACGCCCAGCCGGGCCAACTTCCTCTGGTGCCGGCGGGCCGACCGGCCGGTCAAGCCGATCTATGAGGCCCTGAAGCATCGCAACATCCTGGTCCGGTACATGGACTACGCCGGGTACGACGGCCTCCGCATCTCGGTCGGCACCGACGCCGAGGTCGATCGCCTGCTGACCGAGCTGCGCTCCATCCTGGCGGGGTGACGCATGGCCCGCTCCCTTCTGTTGCTGGCAATCGTCGCCACGCCGACCCCGGCCACCGACTTCCTGGTCGGTGCCGCGGCCGCCGACGTGACCCCGCCGGCCGGCTACCGCAAGGCCGGCAGCTACCAGGAGGTGTTCGGCGAGACGGCCGCCGACCCGATCCTGGCGAAGGCCCTGTACTTCGCCCAGGGTGATGCGGCCGGGGTGATCGTCGTCTGCGACGTGTGCGGGCTGGAGCGGAACCTGACCCGGACCATCCGGGAGGGGATCGCCAAGGAGACGGGCGTCCCAGTGGCGGCCGTCTCCGTCTCGGCCACCCACACCCACGGCGGGCCGATGCACTACGACCCCATCTTCGTCGAACTCTTCGCGGAGCGGGCCAAGGCCGCGGGGAAGGAGGACCGCCACCACCTCGGCGACTACCCGACGAAGTTCGTCGCCGGGTGCGTCAAGGCCGCCGCCGGCGCCAAGAAGAATGCCTGGCCGGCGACCCTCGAAGTGGCCACCGGCCGGGTCCCGGGGCTGACCTTCAACCGCCGGTACGTCATGAAGGACGGGACCGTCCGGATGAACCCCGGCAAGCTCAACCCGGATGTCGTCCGCCCGGCCGGGCCGGTGGACGAGGACCTGCCGCTGGCCGTCTTCGCCGACGCCAGGACGGGCAGGCCGTTCGCCTCGCTCTGCTCGTTCGCCATGCACACCACCACCTACGGCGGGCCGGCGTTCTCGGCCGACCACCCCGGCCACCTCCAGACCGAGTTGCGGAAGACCTTCGGCGACGGCTTCGTGTCGGTCTACGCCGAGGGGTGCGCCGGCGACGCCAATCAGGTGAACACGGCCACGAAGGACCCGGACCCGACGCCGGAGCAGGCCGGGGCGAAGCTAGCCGCCGGCTTCCGGACCGCGAAGCGAACCCCTTCAACCCCCTCGCTCGCCGTCCGTTCGGGTGAGGTACCGGCTCCGCTGCGGGACGACCGCCCGGGCGACGTGGCCCGCAGCAAAGACATCCTCATCGGCGAGCGGTCGAAGAAGGCCGGGTTCCTGGAGCAGGTCGAGGCGTATCAGGTCCTGCTGACCCACCAGATGCGGACCGAGACCGGCGACAAGCGGCCGCTGCCGGTCCAGGCGTTCCGGCTGGCGGACGACTTCGCGGTCGTCACCCTGCCGCACGAGGTGTTCACCGCCATCGGCCAGGAGGTCCGCCGGCGATCCCCCTTCAAGCACACCCTCCTCGTCACCATCGCCAACGAGGTCGATTGCTACGTCCCGACGGCCAAGGCGTTCGAGGACCGCGGCAGCTACGAGGTGGCGAACTCGCCGTACAAGCCGGGCGTGGGCGAACTCCTGGCCGACGAGGCCGTCCGGCTGCTGAAGGAGCTGGCCCCGTGACCGCCCCCCGCACCGCCACGATCCGCCGGGAGACGGCCGAAACCCAGATCGACCTGGCCCTGAACCTGGACGGCACCGGCCAGACGCAGGTGTCCACCGGGGTCGGGTTCTTCGACCACATGCTCACCCACCTCGGCCGGCACGGGCTGTTCGACCTGTCCGTGGCGTGCAAGGGCGACCTCCACATCGACGCCCACCACACCGTCGAGGACGTGGGCCTCTGCTTCGGCAAGGCGCTGGCGCAGGCCCTGGGCGATAAGGCCGGCGTCCGCCGGTACGGCGACGCCACCGTGCCGATGGACGAAACCCTCGTCACCGCCGCAGTGGACTTGAGCGGCCGACCGTTCCTGGTCTGGAAGGCGGCGGTGCCGACCGAAACGCTCGGCACCTTCTCGTCGCAACTGGCCGAGGAGTTCTGGCGGGCGGTGTCGTCGGCCGGGCTGCTGACCCTACACGTCGTCCTGCACCACGGGCACAACACCCACCACATCGTCGAGACGATCTTCAAGGCCTGCGCCCGGGCGTTGCGGCAGGCCGCCGAACCCGACCCCCGGGCGGCCGGCATCCCGTCCACCAAGGGGGTGCTGTAGGCGTGCGTATTGTGAACCCGGCCACCACCGTGTTTCCAGGCGTTTTTGACATCGAGCATTGCCGTACCCCCCTCCCCCCCTCGTTTTTCTCCGACCCGCCGGACGACGAAACCCCTTGAATTCCCAGCGGTCCGGCCGAGGTGTATCGTTTCGATGCGGTCATGCTCGGCACCGGCCGGCGTCGCAACTGGTTCCCCGTTCATCGCTTCCCCTCCGCCAAGAGTACGACCGGACCCGGTCACGCTCGCCATGGTCCCCTCGGCCCGCGGCCTCGGGGCGGCCGCGGACGAATTTGGTCATCTGTTCACTACACTCCCGTTGGGCGAAGTCAAAACCTTTCGGCCGATTTTTCCGGCCCGGCGGCCGGCCGCCGTCGTACCCCGGCCCCGAGCCGGTCCGTAGACTGCCCGCTCGAGGTCGGACACGACCGGGCGACACCGGCCGGCCGTTGCCATGGCCGTGGTGTATACTTGCAAGCGTGAGGGACTGACGTGGCCAAGAAAGCCGCCGACTCGCCCGCCGATTTCGTCACCAAGGCCTTGACTCTGGCGGCGGAGGCGGCCGGCGAGGTGAAACTCGTCGCCGCGAGCGGAGCCCTCTTCACGCTGAAGGCGAATGCGACGGACTCGGCGAAGCAGGCGGTGGCTGAGGCCGTCGAGTTGTGCAAGACGGGCACAGCCCCGCTGGTCGAGGTCGTCCGGGCGACCGAGGCGAGGGGGTTCCGGACGGAATTCGTGCGGCTGACCCCGGCCGGGTTCTGCCGGCTGATCGAGCTGACCCCACCAGACCGGGTGCCGGACCTGACCCTCGGGTACGCGGGGCGGCTGGCGGCCGACAACCGGGAGCGGGTGAAGGCGGCGATTTCGGGTCGAACTTCGGGGCCGGGGGCGGAACTCTTCTCGGCGGCGTTGACCGCGCTGGAGGAGGACGACGAGCGGCGGGCCGGGGAGCAGGCCGCCCGGGGCCGGGCGGCCGAGGTCGAGCGGCACCGGCAGACCCTGGCGGTGGCCCGGAAGGCGGTGGCCCGGTTGGAGGAAGAATTGGCCTTCCGGCGGGCGGCGGCGGACGGCCTGGACCGCCTGGTCGCCGACTTGTCCGCCCCAACGCCGCGGCCGCCCGAACCCCCTCCGCCCCGTGCGGAACGGCCCGATGCCCCGGCGGTCGGCCTCCCGGCCTTCCCGGCCGAGCCGACCGAGGCGGACGCGGACTTCCGCCGGGAGGTGGCCAAGCGGCTCGCCACCGTCTGGCAGCAGCAACTCCGGCTCGACAAGGCCGAGGGGGCCCGGGCGCTGGAAGTCCTCCTCGCCGGGCTGGCCGGGGTCGAGCGGGTGGGGGCGGCGGGGGACGAGGTGGCCTTCGACCCGCTCCGCCACGAGGCCCGCCGCGTCGTATCGGCCGGGGATGCGGTCCGGGTCAGCCGACCCGGCTGGGTGCTCCAAGAGGGGCATGGGCCGCACCTGCTCCTCAAGGCCGTAGTTGACTAGGAACCCGCCCATGTCGGACCGCCTGTTCTGCATCGACTTCGGGAGCGCGTATACCAAGGTCGGGCTCCGCCCCGGGGCGTGGTCGAACTCCGACGTGGTGACGAACCCGGCGCTGACCCTCGACGGGCTGCGGTTCTGCCACCCGTCGGCCGTCTTCGTCGACAACACCGTGTCCCCGGCCCGCCCGGCCTTCGGGGAGGAGGCCCTCGGGCTGCCGGAGGGGCCGCGGAGGCGGCGGCACCTGAACTGGAAGAAGAAGCTGCTCGCGGCCACGGCGGCCGACCTGGCCGACCCGCCGGCCACGAACCCGGCCCGGGTGGTGGCCCTGGTCGAGTCCGACCGGTTCGCCCGGCTGGCCGGTGAGTTCCGGGTGTCGGCGGCCGAGGTCGTCCACCTCCGGAAGCTCGTGTCCCATGCCGCCGGGATGCTCGGCCCGGACGCCGGGCGGCCGCGGCCCGAGTCGCCGGCCGCGGAAGGCTACACGCTCGCCGTCCATTACTTCACCTGGCTCCGCAAACAGGTCCTGGAGGCGTGCGGGCGGGCCAAGCCGGCCGTCACGAGTCCGGAGTTGATCCCCGCCCGGGTGACGGTCCCGGCGTTCGTCCCGGAGTCGCACCTGCCGACGCACCCGGGGTTCGGCCTGCTGGCCCGCGCCCTCCGCCAGGCGGGCTGGCCGCTCCACCCGAGCCGGCCGGTCGTCAGCGAGCCGTACGCGAACGCGATCGGGGTGTTGACCCGGGGCAGCAACTGCACCCGGCCCCTGGACATGTTCCAGAAGGGGCTTCTAGCCACCGCCCTGAGCAAGGAGAAGCAGCACCCCAGCTACCGGGCGGTGGTCATCGACCTGGGGGCCTACACCCTCGACCTCGCCGTCCTCGACTTCCACACCGGGGGCAAGCCGCACCTGCTTTCCGAGGTCGCGTTCGACATCGCCGCCCAGTCCGTCCCCCTCGGGGTCTGTGAACTCGACGACACCCTGTTGGCCGCCGTCCCGCCCGACCTGGGGCAGCACCTGAAGGGGGTGACGGCGGACGAGTGGATTAACCTCCGCCAGAGCGTGTACGCCGAGGAGAAAACGTACCCGCTCGGGGACTGGGAGGTCGGCGGCGAGGCGGTCCGGGCGGCCGTCCGCGGTTACGCCGCCCGGGTGGGGGACGCCGCCAAGGCGTTCCTGGACCGGTTCGACGACATCCCCTTCAAGGAGCTGATCCTGACCGGCGGCGGGTGTGCGATCCCGGCCGTCCGGGCGGCCGTCCGGGCGGGGGCCGAGTCGAACCGGACGAAGTTGCGGAAGGTCCATTTCCCGAAGGCCCCGTCCCGCAAGGCGGCCGCCAGCTCCGACCCCCTCACCCTGGAGGTCGAACTCGGCGGGCGTGAATCGCGGGGGGCGACGGCGTTCGGCGGGACGAGCGCGTTCTTCGACCTGGCCGCGGGATGATGTCGGCGTGAACTTCCTGGCCCACCTGCACCTGTCGGCCGGCACCCCGGCGTCGATGCTCGGCGGGATCGCCGCCGACTTCGTCAAACCGGCCGATGTCAAGCTCCTGCCGTCCGACGTGCAGGCCGGCATCAAGCTGCACCGCCAGATCGACTCCTTCACCGACTCGCACCCCGTCGTCCGCCGGAGCATCGGCCGCGTCTCGGCCGGCCTCGGCTGGTTCGCCGGGATCGTCGTCGACATCTACTACGACCACCTCCTCGCCCGGGACTGGGGCCGGTACTCGGCCGAGCCGCTGCGGGCGTTCGCCGACCGGGCCTACGCCGCCCTCGAACCCCTGGTCCCGACCGCCGGGGACGCCGCCGGGTTCCTCCGGGCGTTCATCGCCGACGACCGGCTCGTCCGGTACGGCACCACCGAGGGGATCGCCGACACCCTGGCCCGGGTGTCCGACCGGATCGCCCGCCGCATCCCCAAGCACGCGATCCGACTGGAGGCGGCGATGCCGGAGCTGTTGGCGAAGGACGCCGACCTCGCGGCCGACTTCCACGCCTTCTACCCGGACCTGATCGCCCACGCCGAGCGGTGCCGCGGATGAGAAGGAAAGACTGGCCCGCTGATGACGCGGACTTGGGGACGCAGCGAAGACGCAGATCAGACGGAATTTGATTGAAATCAATCCTGCTCTTTCTCTGCGTTCATCTGCGTCGAAGTCTGCGTCATCTGCGGCCCGGTCTTTTCCTGCTATCTTGTCCCGCATGACCGAGCGCGAGTTGGCCGTCGACGTGGTCCGCCGGCTCCAGGCCGCCGGGCATCCCGCCCTCTGGGCCGGCGGGTGCGTCCGCGACGAGTTGCTGGGCCTGACGCCCCAGGACTACGACGTGGCCACCGACGCCCGGCCGGAGGAGGTCCAGAAGCTGTTCCGGCGGACGGTCGCGGTCGGGGCGGCGTTCGGCGTCATCGAAGTGATCGGGCCGCGCGGCGACGCCGGCGAACACCGGACGGTCGAGGTGGCGACGTTCCGCTCGGACGGGGCGTACTCCGACGGTCGGCGGCCCGACGCGGTCACGTTCTCGTCGCCCGAGGAGGATGCGAAGCGGCGGGACTTCACCATCAACGGCATGTTCTTCGACCCGGTCGCCGGCGAGTTGCACGACTTCGTCGGCGGCCGGGCCGACCTGGTGGCCCGGGTGCTGCGGGCCATCGGCGACCCCGGCCAGCGGTTCGCGGAAGACAAACTGCGGGTACTCCGGGCCGTGCGGATCGCCGCCCGGTTCGGGCTGGCCGTCGACCCCGACACCCTGGCCGCGGCCCGGCGGTTCGCCCCAGAGATCACCGTCGTGTCGGCCGAGCGGATCGCCGACGAGCTGCGGAAACTCCTCTCGCACCCGTCCCGCGGCCGGGGCGTCCGGCTACTCCGCGAGTTCGACCTGATCGGCCCGATTCTGCCCGAACTACTCGGCACGTTCGACCTGCCCCAAGGACCGCCGGCCGCCCCGACCGGGACGTTGTGGGACCACATCGTCCGGGTGGTCGAACTGCTGGAGGACGGGGCGTCCTTCCCGCTGGCCTTCGCCGCCCTGCTGCACGACGTCGGTAAGCCGCAGACCTTCGCTCGGACTCCGGACAAGTACACCTTCCACCGGCACGAGCAGGTCGGGGCTCGGGCGGCCGCGGCCATCGCCCGCCGGCTGAAGCTGTCGAACGCCGAAGCGGACCGGCTCGTCTGGCTGGTCGAGAGGCACCAGTACCTGGCCGACGCCCCGACGATGCGGATGAGCCGGCTCAAGCCGATCCTGGTCCACCCCGGCATCGGCGAGCTGCTGGCCCTGCACCGGGCCGACGCCCTGGCCAGCGGCAAGAACCTGGAGCACGTCGAGTTCTGCGAGCGGCTGCTGCGGGAGACGCCGCCGGAGGAGCTGAACCCGCCGCCGGCCATCACCGGCGACGAACTGATCGCCCTCGGGATCACGCCCGGGCCGGTGTTCAAGCGGCTCCTCGACGCCGTCCGCGAGGCCCAACTGGAAGGCCGGGTGCGCTCGAAGGCCGACGGGCTGAAGCTGGTCGAGGAGCTGCTGAAGGAGTGGGGGCTGTGGCCACCCGGGTCTGGAGGACCGTGACCGGCTCCGCCCGCCGGCCGGTGACGACCTCCCGCCACCAGAAGCCCACCAGCGTCCGGAAGGTCCGCGGTACCTCCCGGAGCGACACCTTGCTCTCGCCGCCGAGGCGGGGGCGGTGCGTCACGGGCACCTCGGTGACGGCGTGGCCGAGCAGCCGGGCGCGGGTCAGCATCTCGGTGTTGACGAAGAACCCGCGGCTCTCGGGCAGGAGGTCGGCCAAGACCTCCCGCCGGAAGACTTTCAGGGCACAGTCCACGTCCCGGACGCCGGTGCCGCACAGGGTCCGGGCCAGCAGGTTGTAGCCACGGGAGAGGAACCGCCGCCGCCACGGGTCTTTGCGGTCGGCCCGGTAGCCGGCGACCACGGGGTACTTGGCGGCCAGCCGGACCATCGGGCCGAGGTCGAGCAGGTCGAACTGGCAGTCGGCGTCGGTGAAGGCGACGAGTGGCGCCCGGGCGGCCTCGAATCCGGTCCGCAGGGCCGCCCCGTAGCCGCGGTTGGCGGCGTGCCGGACGAGCCGGGTGTGGGGTGCCCGCGGCAGGAGGTCCGTGAGCAGCAGCGCCGTGCCGTCCGTGCTGCCGTCGTCGACGACCAAGACTTCGTAATCCTCGAACAACCGCCCCAGGGCGGCCTCGGCCTCGGCCACCGCCCGGCCGATCACCGCCGCCTCGTTGTACGCCGGCAGGACGAGGCTGAGCGACGGCTCGGGACGCATGGCGGGCACCTCCGGCGGGTCCACTGGCGGCGCGGACGGTAGCGTCGGACGGCCTCGGTGTAAAGCCGAACCCGTTGCTGAGACGTCGTCTCAACGAAATAGCACTTGCCGACTGCCATCTCCCGGCTAAGAATAATGTGGACCGCGGCGGGGCGATTTCCCGGGCGGATGTGGAGGGCGGGCCGTGACCCTGTTGAGTCGCAAAGCCGACTACGCCCTCCTGATCCTGTCGTACCTGCACGCCAAGCCGGTCGGCGGGACGGCCCGGGCGGTGGCCGAGCGGTTCGGGCTGGGCCGGCCGTTCGTGGCCAACATCCTCAAGGAGCTTTGTCAGAAGGGCTTCGTGGTCAGCCACCGGGGCGTCAAGGGCGGCTACGCCCTGGCCCGGCCGGCGGCGTCGATCAGCCTGGCCGAGCTGCTGGAGGAGATCGAGGACGGGTTCCGGCTGACGGCGTGCAACGACGCCAGGGACGACCACGAGAACTGTTCGCTCACGGCCGTGTGTACGGTTAAGGGGACGATGGCCGAGGTCCACCGCCGGCTGATCGGCGTCCTCCGGGGCGTTTCGCTGGCGGAGCTGTTCGACCCGGCGACCCCGAGGCCGGCCGGGCTGGCGGCCCTGCCGATGATCGCCGCCGGCGGCTGCTGCTCGAACCACCACCCGACCGAGATCACGCCGGCTTAAGCGCGGCCAACACCGAGGACGAGCGGAGCAATGGTCAAGACGCCGATCTACATGGACAACAACTCGACCACCCGGACCGACCCGCGGGTGGTGGAGGCGATGCTGCCGTACTTCACCGAG
>JAIEQN010000730.1 GCA_019747685.1 Gemmataceae bacterium | reverse complement strand
CGGGCACCCCCGCCGCGACTCGCCCATACCACTAAAGGCCGGACCCGCAACCCGTTAGGTCCATAACAGGCTCTAGGCCCGCCCCCGCCAGCAGGCGGAGGAAGAGCAGGGTCCGGGCCACGCCCGAGGCCCGCTCGTGCAGGACCGCCCGGCCGCCGGTGCCGGTCAGCCGGCGGACCGCCGCGAGCCCGCGGACGAGCGGCTGCACCGCGGCGGCGGGGTCGCCCAAGACCGCGTCCGCCGGTGCCCCGCGGGCTGCTCGGACGGGAGCCAGGGGAGCAGGTAAGCCGGCAGCGCCTGGAGGGAGACGACCGCGTCGAACGGCCCGGCGTCGAACGCGGTGTAGTCCGCGCAGGCGAACGACACGTTGCCCAGGCCGCACCGGCCGCGGGCCTCCTCGGCGACCGCGACGGCCCCGGGGTGCCGCTCGACGCCGCCGACCCGGCTGTCCGGGAAGGCCGCCCCGAGGTACAGGGAGCCCACCCCCGCGAACGAGCCGAGGTCGAGGATGCGGGCGTGCGGGCCGCGGCGGAGGCGGGCGGCAGCTGTCGGGAGCAAGGCGTCGTAGTAGCCGAGCCGGCCCGACACGACCAGGCGGCACAGGTCCGGGTGCGCGCCCGCGAACGCGAAGAACTGGTCTTCGGCCGCGGCGACCCGGGCGATGTCGCCGGCGTCCTTGGCCGCCGCGTAACACTCGTCCCGCCGCTGGCGATAACCGTCGAAGACGGGCCACGGCAGGGCACACTGGAGCCGCCACTCCCACGCCTCGCGGGTGTCGGGCGTGTCCAGGCCGGCGGCCGCGACCACGGCCGCGAGGGTTTCGTCCGCGAACTCCGCTCGACGCATCTCCACCTCCGACCGACACCCGAGATCGGGTCCGATCCGTGACGGTATTACCGTAATCGCCCGCGACCGGCGGCCCGGACCGTCGGGCCACCTTCTGCCTTGTTCGGAGTGCCGCCGACCGCCCGCCCGGTGCGGGGGACGCCCCCCTCAAGGGGCGGGCCACGGCCGTAACAGGCTACCGGTAGCCTCTCCGGGCAACGGGGCTGCCACGGTCGTGCTGGTGCCCGGGCCGGCGGAGCGGACTGGACAGGCCGGGGCCAAAAGCCTACAAATAGCGGCGTACCTGTAGCCTTGAGCCGGAACCGTGTCAGCCTGGGAACACCGCCCCGCCGGCCGTCCCCTCTTGGAGGTGCGAGTGATGACGAAGTTCGCCGTCCTGACCGCCGCCGTCGGCCTGCTGGCCTTCGCCGGCCCGGCAGTGGCCGCCGAGAAGGTCGAGCTGAAGCAAGTTCACATGTGCTGCGGCGGGTGCGCCAAGGAGGTCGCCAAGATCCTCGGGAAGGTCGAGGGCGTCTCGGGGGTTTCGACCGACCAGGAGGCCAACACGGCCGCGTTCACCGCGACGGACGTCAAGGCGGCCCAGAAGGCGCTCGACGCCCTGGCCGCGGGCGGGTTCCACGGCGACCCGGGGAAGGACGAGCGGTACGCCTTCAAGGACGACAGCGGGGTGAAGGCGGGCCAGGTGAAGGCGATCACCGTGACCGGCTTCCACAACTCGTGCGGCGGCTGCGTGAAGTCGTTTAAGGACGCGATCAAAGACGTGAAGGGCGTCGCCGGCGTCAGCGCCAAGGCGAAGGTTCCCTCCGCCGAGGTGACGGGCGAGTTCGACGCGGCCGAGCTGGTCAAGGCCCTGAACAAGGCCGGGTTCCACGTCAAGGTCAAGGAGTGACGGCGGGCACCGTCCCGGTCTCGGCGGGTCTTACCGCCGAGACCAGTTCCAGGGTTCCGCCCGCCGTCGCGAACCGGTCCCCGGCCCGCACCGGCGACCAGCGCCGGCAGCCGCCCGGCGGCGTGGTCCGCCGTGTTGGCGAAGCCGTCGAGCAGCCGGACGGCGACGAACAGCCCCCGCATGGCCACGCTGCCCCCGCGGCCCCAGTCCGCGACGTGGAGCTCCCCGCCCGGGGCTAGCACCCGTGCGGCCTCCCGCTTCGCCTCCGGCCTGAGGTGGTGGAAGAACAGGCTCGACACCACCCGGTCGAACGCCCCGTCCGGGTAGGGCAGCGCCTGGGCGTAGCCCTGGTCGAACCCGACCGTCGCCCCGGCCGCGGCCGCCTTCCGCCGGGCGGCCGCGAGCATCCGCCCGTCGGCGTCCACCCCGACCACCTCCGTCCCGGGGCACGCCGCCTTCACCCGCTGCGCGAGGGTGCCCGTCCCGCACCCGAGGTCGAGTACCCGGTGGCCGGGCCGGACCGCCGCGGCCCGAGCCAACCGCCCCTTCACCGCCCGGTCGCGGCAGGTGAGGGTGACGAGCGGGTCGTAGAGCGGGGTCAGCCAGTTGAACCCCGCCCCGGGCACGAACTCGGTCGGCGGCCGGTCCATGCCGCCGGGGAAGACGAGCCGGGCCGCCAGAGCGTCCGCCCCGGGCACGAACTCGGTCGGCGGCCGGTCCATGGCAGCTCCTTTTCAGGCCGACGGGCCGTTCCCGCCGGGCGGGTGGTGCCCGTTCCGGCCCGGGCCGTCCGGCGCGGGGGCGAGGGCGAGGACCACCTCCGGCCGGGGCCGGGGGTGCGGCCGCTCGGTTACCCAGTCGTCGTCCCAGGTCGCGGCGGAGGCGTCCGCCACCCCCTCCGGCTCGGGGACGTACACCTTGCGGCCGAACAGCAGGAACACGGCCGGCGTCACCACCTGGTCCATGAGGGTGGACGTGACCAGCCCGCCGATCACCACCACGGCCAGCGGGTGCAGGATCTCCTTACCGGTCTGCCCCTTGCCGAGCGCGAGCGGGACGAGGCCGATGACGGCGACGGCCGCCGTCATGAGTACCGGGGCCAGCCGCTCCAGGCTGCCGCGGACGATCATCTCCTTGCCGAACGCCTCGCCCTCCTCCCGCATCAGGTGGATGTAGTGGGCGATCATCATGATCCCGTTCCGGCTGACGATCCCGATGAGCGTGATGAACCCCACCCAGTGGGCGACGGAGAGCGTGGTCGCCGACGCCCACACCTGCGGCCACTTCCACCACGGGGCCGCCTGGAGCGCGGCCGGGTCCGGGCGGTTGAGGACGAGGAGGGCCGCGACCGCCCCCAGCCCGGCGAGCGGGATGTTGACGCCGAGCACCATGAGGGCCGCCCGCCACGACCCGAGGCACCGGCAGAGGAGCAGGAACACCCCGACCACCGACGCGGTGCCCAGGACCAGCAGCCGGCTGTTCGCCTCCTGCTGGGCCCGGTACTGGCCGTCGTCCTCGATCCGGTACTCCCCGCCCTTGGCCCGCAGCCTCTCCTCGACCGGCCGGACGGCCCGCTTGATGTCGGCCACCACGTCCCCGAGGCTGCGGCCCTGGACGTTGCACGACACCACGATCCGCCGCTGGACGTTCTCGTGGTTGACCGTGTTCGGCCCGGAGGCGTCGAGCACCTCGGCCACCTGGTCGAGCGACACCCGCCGCCCGGACGGGGTGTCGAGGATGGTCTGGCCGATCACCGCCGGGTCGGCCCGGGACGGCTCGTCGTACCAGACGACCAGGTCGAAGTACCGCTCCCCGTCCAGTACGGTGGACACGGACCGCCCCTTGTACGCCGTCTCCAGCAGCCGGGCCACGTCCCCCGGGGCCAGCCCGTACCGGGCCGCCTCCTCCCGCCTCACCCGCAGCCGGACCTGGGAGATCTCGACCTGTGGCTCGACCTGGAGGTCCACCACCCCGGGGACGGCCGCCATCGCGTCCTGCACCTCCTGGGCGGCGTTGCGGAGTTCCTGGAGGTCCGGGCCGAACACCTTGACGGCCACCTGCGCCCGCACCCCGGACATGATGTGGTCGAGCCGGTGGCTGATCGGCTGGCCGACGTTCGCCTTCACGTTCGGGATGCTGCTCACCCGGTCCCGGATGTCGGCGAGCACCTGCTCGTGCGGCCGGCCGGCCGTCTCCACCCCGTACTTGTGGAGCCCCGGGACGGCCCGCAGGGCGGCGGCCCAGGCCCCCGGCTTCGGCCGCTCGTGGGGGGTCAGGCGGACATCGATCTCGGACGAGTTGACGCCCTCGGCGTGCTCGTCCTGCTCGGCCCGCCCGGTCCGCCGGGACACCGCCTCCACCTCCGGGATGGCGAGCAGCGCCTGCTCGGCCCGGGCCGCCACCCGCCCGCTCTCGGCCAGACTGGACCCGGGCGGGAGCTGGAGGCTGATCGTCACCGTCCCCTCGTTGAACGGCGGCAGGAACTCCGACCCCATCCACAGGACGGCCGCCATCGTCACCGCCGACAGGGCGAGCGACCCGGCCAGGATCGGCCGCGGGAACCGCAGCGTGACCCGGAGCAGCCGGGCGTCCAGCCACTTGAGCCCCCGCAGCAGGAGCGGATCCCGGCGGTGGCCGAGGAACTTGGCCCGGGGCAGGAGGAAAGACGCGAGCACCGGGGTGACGGTGAGCGACACGGCCAGCGAGGCCATGAGCGAGATCAGGTAGGCGAACCCGAGCGGGGCGAACATCCGCCCCTCCAGCCCGGACAGGGCGAACAGCGGGAGGACCACCAGGCAGACAATCAGGGTGGCGTAGACGATCGAGTTCCGCACCTCGCTCGACGCCTTGAAGATCACCTTGAGCGGCGGGTCGGGGCTCGCCTTCTGCCGGTTCTCCTTCAGCCGGCGGAAGATGTTCTCGATGTCCACGATGGCGTCATCGACCAGCTCCCCGACGGCCACCGCGATCCCGCCGAGCGTCATCGTGTTGATGGTGATCCCGAGGTAGGTGAACACCAGGGCGGTGACGAGGATCGAGAGCGGGATCGCGGTCAGGGTGATGACGCTGGTCCGCAGGTTGGCCAGGAACAGGAAGAGGACGACGAACACCCACACGGTCCCGTCCCGGATCGCCTCGACCACGTTGTCGATCGCGGCCTGAATGAAGTCGGCCTGCTTGAACACCCGCCGCTCGACCACCACCCCGGGCGGGGCGTCCCGCTGGAGGTCCTCCAGCGCCCGGTCGAGCTTGGGAGTCAGGTCCAGGGTGTTCGCGTGCGGCTGCTTCTGGACGGCGAGGATGACCGACGGGCCGCCGGCGACCTGCCCACCCTCCCGGACGCGGACGCTCCCGTCCCCGCGGCGGACCGGGCCGGCGAACCGGACATCGGCCACGTCCTTGATCCGCACCGCCCGGTTGTCCCGCCAGACGACGGGGGTTACTTCGACGTCCCGGAGGGCGAGGCTCTGGCCGCTGATCCGGATGAGCGACTCCTTCGGCCCCCGCTCCATCACCCCGCCGCCGGCCAGCACGTTCGCCTTCTCGGCCGCGTCGGCGAGCTGCTGGAGGGTGACGTTCTGGGCGGCCAGCCGGGCCGGCGACGTGACCACCTGATACTGCTTCAGGTAACCGCCCATCACCGTCACCTGGGACACCCCGTCGATGGACAGGAGGCGGTTGCGGACGGTGAACTCCCCGAACGTCCGCAGCTCCATCCCCCGCCGCAGCGCCTCCTCGGGGGTGGCCGGCGGGTCGGCCGGCCGCAGCCCGACCAGCATCACCTCGCCCATGATGGACGAGATCGGGGCCATCACCGGGTCGGCGTCCCGGGGCAACCGCTCGCGGACGAGCTGGAGCTTCTCGGACACCACCTGCCGGTCCTGGTAGATGTCGGTGCCCCAGTCGAACTCGACCCAGACGACCGACAGCCCGATGCCCGATGCGGACCGCACCCGCTTGACCCCGGTCGCCCCGTTGAGCTGGTACTCCAGCGGGCGGGTGACCAGGACCTCGACCTCCTCGGGGGCCAGCCCCGGGGCCTCGGTCAGGACGGTGACGGTCGGCCGGTTCAGGTCCGGGAACACGTCCACCGGGGTGCGGGCGAGCTGGTAGGCCCCGGCCGCGACGAGGGCCAGGGCGGCGATCAGCACCAGCCCGCGGTTCTTGAGCGAGAACGCGATCACGCGGTCGAGCACGGCCCGTCTCCCCTTTACCGCAGCGCGGCGTACGCGGTCATCAGCTCCTGGACCCCGGCGACGGCGACCGGCTCCCCGGCGGACAGCCCCCGGGTGACGGTCACGAACCGGTCGTCCGCCGCCCCGGTCTCCACCGCCCGGCGGTCGAACACCCCGTCCGGCCGGCGGACGAACACGAACGCCGCCGCCCCCTCGGCCGCGACCGCCTCTTTCGGGACCGCCACCGCCGGCGGCCGGGTGCCGACGACGACCGTCAGCCCGGCCATCTGGGCGTGCCGCAGCGGCCGGTCCGGGTAGCGGTCGAACTCCACCCACACGGTGTTGGCCCGGGAGTCGGCCCCGAACGACCCGCCGCTGCGGGCCACCCGGCCGGCGGCGACGAACCCGGGGTCGGACACCAGCCGCACCCGGACCGGCTGGCCGACCCGGACCCGGGCGGTGTCCCGCTCGGGCACGAACCCCTGGACCCACGGGCGGGTGAGGTCGTGGACCTCGAACAGCGGCTCGTGGGCGGCCACCGCCTGGCCGAGCACCTTGTCGAAGTTCACCACCACCCCGGCCAACGGGGCCCGGACCGGGACCGCGGCCAGCGGCTGCCTGGTCTCGACCAGCCGGTCCACCTGGTCTGGGCCGAGCCCGGCCGTGACGAGCTTCCGCCGGAGCATGTCGATCTGGTTCTTCAGTCCCGCCGCCCGGCTCTCCAGCTCCCACACCCGCTGCTGGGCGACGCCCGCCAGCCCGCGGACGCGGGCGAGGGTGCCGGCCGCGAGCGAGTGTTCCAGGTGCGCCTTGAGCAGGTCGAGCTGCATGCCCTGGAACTCGACGCTGTACACCTCGGCGACCACGTCCCCGGGCCGGACCGCCTGGCCGCGATCGACCCGGATGGACCGGACCGTGCCGGCGAGCGGGGAGGACGCGAACCCCCGCCGGTCGGGCGGCTCGTCCACCAGCCCGTCGAGTTCGACCACCTCGTCGACGGCGACGGATTCGGCCGGCTCAACCCGGAGCCCGATCGTCCGCTCGGCCTCCGGGTTGAGCCGGAGCACCCCGGGGGTGAAGAACCCGCCGAGTTCGTGCGCCCCCTGGGTCACCACCCGGTCGCCCGGGAACACCTCCCCGCCGAGGAGTTCCACCCGGTCCCCGGCCCGGCGGCCGACGGCGACCGACTTCTTCCGGTACTCGGACGCCCCGGCCGCGCTCGCCTCCTCGACGAGGACGAACCGGTCGAACCCCTCCCGCTGGAGGGCGGCGGCCGGGACCGACGGCCGGGCCTTGTCCGGCGGGAGGACGAGGTACGCCTGCCCGGCCATCCCGGGCACGAACTTGGGCCCGTGGCCGGGCGGGTTGACCAGCTCGGCCCAGACGGCGTTGACGTGCGTCGTCGGGTCCAGGTACAGGCCGAGGGTCTTCACCGCGGTCCGGAACACCTCGCCCGGGTAGGCGACCAGCCGGAGTTCGACCCCCTGGCCGACCGCGACCTTGTGCAGGTCCTTCTCCAGTACCCCGATCCGCACCCACACGGTCGAGAGGTCCACCACCTCGGCCAGGTGCTCGGCCGGCTCGACCACCTTGCCGACCGTCAGTTCGGCGTGGGCCACCGTGCCGGACACCGGGGAGCGGACGGGGAGGCCGAGCCCGGGGAGCGGCTCGCCCCGCTCCAGGAGTTCGTCCAGCCGGCCGGCCGGCAGCCCCAGCCCGAGCCACTTGGCCCGGGCCACGTCCAGGGCGTTGCGGTCCTGCTGGAGCTTGTTCTCGGCGTCGATCACCGCCTGGCCGGCGACGGACCCCGCCGCCTCCACCCGCTTCAGCGCGGCGACGGTCTTCTCGCCGAGCCGGATCTCGTTGCGGGCCGCCAGGAGGTCGAGCTGGAGGGTGTCCAGGTCGAGGCTCTGGACCTCGGCCAGCGGGTCGCCGGCCCGGACCGCCTGCCCGGGGGCGACGAGGACTTTGCTGATCCGGCCGGGGAGCCCGGCGGTGACGAACCCGTGGTTCCGCCACGGGGCGACGACGGTGGCGTAGGCCAGCACCCGGGCCTCGACCGGGGCGACCGTCACCTCCACGGTCCGCACGTCCACGCTGGCCCGGGCGTCCGGGGTGAGGAGGAGGTGGCCCTTGGCCACGTCCACCTGGGCCCCCTTGGTCGGGAGCGGGGCGTGCCCCTCGTGGGCGAGGACGACCGTGGCCGCGACGGTGAGGGTGGCGGCCACGGCCAGCCTGGCTCGGCGGGAGAGGCGGGGGTGGTGAGTGCGGTCAGCCATGTGACGGCTCGCGCGAGTGTCTCGGGTCAGGCCCGCCCCGGCCGGTCGGGCGGCCGGGGCGGCGGCGGGGTTGTCCGGACGGGTCGGCTACTTCTTCTCGTGGTGGTCGTGCCCGCCCATCATCTTGACCATCTCCCGGCAGGACTTGGCGCACTCCCGGCACTTGTCGGCGCACGCCTTCATCTCGGGCATGTTCTGGAACTTGTCGCACTCGGCCGCGCACATGTCGCACGCCTTGGCGCAGGCGTCGCAGGCGGCCGCCGACAGCGGGCTGTGCCGGGCGGTCAGCCGGGCGGCCGCGGCACACAGTTCGGCGCAGTCCAGGCTCACGTGGGCGGCCTTCGCGTGCTCCTTCTTGCCGCCCTCGACCAGCGTGAAGCAGTGGTGGAAGTTCTTGTCGCACGCCACCTGGCACTCGGCGCACACCTTGGCGCACGCCTCGAAGTGCTTGCCGTGCTCGTCGTTGTCCCAGTTCGCCGCCGCGGGCCGGTCCTGCGCCGCCAGCACCCCGAACCCGATCGCCACCAGGGCCGCCACGCCCACGGTCGTCGCCCCGAACAGCTTCGTCTTCATCCTCGGCCTCCTCACGGTGCTATCGTCTCGGACCCGCACCATGCGGGTCCGACAAGGTAGCCGCAAGTATCGCGCCCGATTGACATTACGTATCGAGCCACGTTCAGAGTGCGCGACGCCACCGCGGCCATCGGAACGGCCGGCCAAGGCCACCGCAACTTCGGCCCATGAGAACGCAGCTACCGACCACCGCGCGGCAGGATTCCTGTCCTCGCTGTGGACCGGGTCGACCGTGTCACTGCCATATAGCTCCCGGCCGCCCGGGTCCGTGGACCGGCTGGCGGGCACGGATCCATCGGAACCCGGTGCGGCCGGGATTCCACACCGGTCTCGATCACAGCCCGGCCCGGTCGGCTTCGACGGCGGCCAGGGACGTCGCCGGGTCGGCCGCCGCCCGCTTCGCACACCCCTTGCAGCAGACGTAGACGGTCTGCCCGCTCACCGTTACCGCGACCGGGTCTCCCATCGACCCGAGCTCCTCGCCGGTCACCGGGCACTGCCTCTGTCCGCCGTAAGGGACCCGGGCTGGCGCGGCCGCGACCCCTGTCGCGGCCGCGGGGGGCGGCGACGGCGGGCCCGCCACCTGTCGCCGACAGGACCGGCACCCGTCGGTACTCGAGCACCCGGCGAGCGAGCCGAGTAAGGCCGCCGCCGTCGCACCGGCCAGCACCCACGCCACAATCTTCGTCATCACAACTCCTCCGTGCGGTCCGAACAGCCGTCGGGCCACTGTGGCCCCACGAGCCCGCGGGCCGGACCGTCCCTGGCGGCCCGCTCCCCCGCCGCCGGCCGCTACTTCCCGGTCCGGCTCTCCGCCGCCCGGGCGGCCTTCAACTCGGCCACCTTGGCGAGCGTCTTGTCCGGGTCGGCCAGCGCCTTCTTCCGGCACCCCTTACAGCAGACGAACACCGGCTGGCCCTTCACCTCCAGCTTGATCGGTGCCCCCATCTCCCCGAGCCGGGTGTCCGGCATGACCGGGCAAAACTTCTGCTCCTCGGCCAGCCGCCGGTCCTCCGGGGGAAGTTCGGCCAGCGCCGCGGCCACCTCCGCGTCCGGCCCGGTCGGCGGTCCGGCCTCCGGCGCGGGCGCGGCGGCCTGCGGCTGGGGCGATCCACCCCCACACCCTGCCAGGACGACGGCCATCCCGGTGGCGGCGATCGCCACACCCAGCGCGGTCAACAGCGTGCCCAACGGCCTTCGGACCATCACGCGGCACTCCTTCGGGTGGAGACCGGGCGGGCGCTCCGCACCGCCCGCCCGGCCCGGGACCGGGTCACTTCTCGGGCTTCTTCTCGAACTTCCCGGCCGGCCCCTCCAGCAGACTCGGGGCGTAGCCGGCCTTCACGACCGCCTCCCAGAGCTCCTTGGGGGACGGGGCCTTGTCCTTCTTCGGGGTGACGGTGGCGGTGGCTTCTTTAACGTCGGTCTTCACGGACTCGACGCCGGTGACGGCCTCCAGGGCTTTGGAGACCTTCCGGGCACAGCCCCCTCAGGTCATGTCCTTGATGACCAGCTTCGTCGTCTTGGCCCCGTCCTTCGGGGCCTCCTTCTTGGCGTCGTCGGCCCACCCCGGGCCGGCGAACCCGGCGGCCGCGAACACGGCCGCTAGCGCGATCGTTCGCATCTCGCAACTCTCCTTTCGGGACCACACCCGGCCGGCACAGCGCCGGCCGGTGTACGCACACCGCCCGGTCACTTCTTCACGTACTCGGACGGGTCCTTGATCTCGTCCGGCTTCTCCTTGGCGAGGGCGACGAACTCGTCCACGCACGGCGGGCAGCAGAACTCGTAAGTCTTGCCGCCGACCACCCAGGAGAACTTCGGGCTGGCCTTGGTCAGGGTGACCGGGCAGATCTTCTCGCCGGCCTTCGGCTTCAGATCGTGCTCCGCCTTGAGGCCCTGGAACTTCTGGGAGGCGGTCACGTTCCCGTTCGCCTTGATGTCGGCCGCGGTGTACTTCCCGCCGGGCGTCAGGTAGAGTTTCACCTCCTCGGCGCTCGACTTCTTGGCCGGCATCCCGTCCGGGCCGTGGGCGACCGCCTCGTTCGAGAACCCGATCCGGAACCGCTCGTCCCCGATCCGGATGTTGTTGAGGGTGACGGTGACCACCTTGCCCTGGAGGTCCTTGGGCAGCGTGGCGGTGAACTGCGAGGTCTTCCCCTTGGCGTCCCCGTCCTGCGGGGCGGGGGCGAACTTGACCGTCTCCGCCTCGGTCCCCCCGGACGGCGTGACGTAGGCGGTCAGGTCTTGGGCGTCCACCTCCTGGACCCGGGCCTCGTCCTTGCCGAGCATGTGCAGGCGGACCACCCCGCCCTTCTCGAACACCGCCTCGGCGTGGTAGCTGTCCCGGCCGAGGGAGACGATGATCCCGCCGTGCGCCCCAGGCTTGTGCCCGTGTTCCTCGGCCGCCGGGCCGGCGGCCGAGGAGGGACTTCCGCCGGCCGAATGTCCGGGGGCCGGCGGGGCAGCCCCCGCCCCGGAGGGGGACTGCGCGTTGTTGCACCCGGCCACGGCGACGACCGCGACGGCGGCGATCAGGCCGCCGAAGAGAACCCACTTACGGAGCATCGAAAAAATCCTCCCGCGGTCCGCGGCCCCCGGACGACCCCGCCCGGCCCGCCGACACGGCTTGTGGTGTGGAACCGAAACGCGACGCGCGGCCTAGTGGCCGTGCCCGCCTTTCCCGTCCTTCTCGTTCGAGAACTCGACCCGGAACCGCTCCGCCCCGACCTGGACGTTGTTGATCGTCACCTTCAGCGTCTTGTCCCGGAGGTCGGGCGGGAGTTGGGCCGCGAACTGCGTCGTCTTCCCGGCGGCAGTCCCCTTCTGGGGGTCGGCGGCGAACTTCACCTGGGTGGCGTCCGCCGACCCGGCAGGGGTCACGTACCCGACGAGATCCTGCGCCTGCACCTCCTGCGGCATGGTCTCGTCCTTGCCGAGCATGTACAGGCGGATTACCCCGCCCTTCTCGAACACCGCCTCGGCGTGGTAGCTGTCCCGGCCGAGGGAGACAATGATCCCGCCGTGGGCACCCGGCTTGTGCCCGTGCCCCTCGTCCTTCGGCTTGTGCCCGTGCCCCTCGTCCTTGGCTCCGCCGGCCGACTTGCCCGACTCCCCCGCGTCCGACTTGGCGACGGGTTGCGGGGACTGGCCCTGCGGGGCCGGGTTCTGGGATTGGTTGCACCCCACCAGGGTCGCCGTCGCGACGGCCACGGCCCCCAGACCGGCGATCAGAAACGACTTGCGCAGCATACCTATCTCCTGACGGTCGAGTTTCGATGTCTTCGGCCGGACGAGGCCGCGTGGTTGGTCCGGAGGCGACCCGGGCGGGCCCGGCGAAAGCCGTGTGTGCGATCAGGGTGGCGGGCGTCACGCGCTGACGGCTCGGGCGGTGAGGTGACTGGCCGGCGGGTAGCCGAGCCGGTCGAAGCACGACGGTGGTCGGACGGCCGGACGGAATGGCGTCCGACGTCCGCAGGACCGGATGTGAAAAGCGTTAGCAGCGCAGGTTGTGGTGCGCGAGCAGAAGTGTCGTAGCGCGGTCGGAACCTGACAGAGGCGGACCACCCGACTCGGCACACGACGCGGACCCGGTGACAGGCTGTCCGGCGACGAACGCTGCGTCCAGCCCGAACACCGGCACGTTGGACCAGCGGAGCGTGCTGTCCACAACCCCGCCGTCGGGCGGGGGCAGGGTTACTTCCTGCGTCCTGGACTTGTCCTTACACGGGCAAGGTGCCTTGTCCGCCGGTCGATCACCGCGCGGTTTCGGGGCGGGGTCGTCCGAGGCGGGCGCGTGTCGGGCGGCGTGGCCGCAGCAGGCGTGCGACATCTGGGCGGTGTCCGGGGCGGCCGCCCGGCCGGGCACCAGCCGCGCGACGGTGCAGCAGCAGAGCCAAGGCCCTGCCAGCATCGTCGCGATCAACTGGACCGCCAGAACGTTACGCATCACCGTGCCAGCTTAGGTCGCGCGGGATGACCCACATAAGTGATTATCGGCCCGGGCGGGCGGATAATCCAGACCACCGGAGCTTTTTCCGCCCACCCCGGAACTTACCGCACCACCCGGAGAACCCATCCGCTTCCGACCGGCGGGCCTGAATTAGTGTCGGCTCGACCGCTCGCGGGCGGGGGTCACGCCCGATTCAACCGGCTATACCGTGCTGGCGGGCACAGTTCAACAGATACTGCTCTGGAGTCGCAGGATGCGTTCCTCCGTTTCCCGGGTGCGGGTCGCACTCCTCGCCGCCGGCATCGCCGGTTGGCCCCTCGGCGGCAGTTCGTCCGCCGCCCCGCAACACCAACACCCGCCGGGGGCCACGCCCACGCCGTCCGCCCCCGGCCCGCCGGCGGCGGGATCACAGACGACCCAGGCCCCGCAGCCGGACGGCACCCCGGAGGGGACCGCGCCGATCACGCTGGCCGAGCTGGAACAACTCGCCTTCCGGTACAACCCGACCCTCTCCCAGGCGGCGGCCGTGATCGAGGCCGCCCGGGGCCGGGCCCTCCAGGCCGGGCTGCCGCTCAACCCTAACGTCGGGCTCCAGGGCGAGCAGATCGGGGCCGCCCGGACGGCCGGCGAGTGGACCTGGTTCTACGTCCAGCAGGAGATCGTCTCCGGCGGCAAGCTCCGGCTGAGCCGGCTGAAGTACGAGCAGGAGGCGTATGCCGCCGAGGTCCAGATGGGTGCCCAGCGGCTGCGGGTGGTGAATACCCTGGCCACCGCGTACTTCGACGTGCTGGCCGCCCAGCGGTCGGTCGAGAACCACCGCCGGCAACTGGAACTCGCAGAGGTGGCAGTCAAGACGACCGAGGAGCTGGTCAACGTCGGGCAGGGCAACCGGCAGGACCTGCTCCAGGCCCAGGTCGAGGCCCGGCGGGCCCGGGTCGCCCTGCGGACGGCCGAGTCCCGGCTCCGCCGCGACCGGGAGCACCTCGCCGTCGTGGTCGGGGTGCCGGCCCTGTCGTGCCGCCCGCTCGTCGGCAGCCTGGAGCCGGACGGCCCGTCGCTCGGCCGGGACGAGGCCCTCGCCCGCCTCCTGGCGGAAAGCCCGGAGCTGGAACTCGCCCGGGCCGAGGTCAAGCGGGACCAGGTCCAGCTCCAGCGGGAGCGGCGGGAGCCGGTCCCGAACGTGATCGCCCGAGGCGGCGTGGGGTACAACTACGAGACCCGGAACGCGACGGCCGAGGTCGGGGTCGCCATCCGGCTGCCGGTCTGGGACCGGAACCAGGGCACCGTCCGCCAGGCCCAGGCGGACCTGGCCCGGGCGACCGCCGAGGTGACCCGGGTCGAGCTCGACCTCCGGCGGCGGTTCGCCGACGCCTACTCCCGGTACGAGACCGCCCGGGACGACGCCGATGACCTCCGGACCGAGTCCCTCCCGAAGGCCCGGCAGGCCCTCGACATCTACCAGCAGCAGTTCCGCCAGCGGCGGGCGGCGTTCCCGCAGGTGCTGGTGGCCGAGCGGACGGTGTTGCAACTCAACGAGGACTACACCCGGGCGCTGGCCGAGCTGCGGCGGGCCGAGGTGGACCTCCGCGGACTGCTCCTCACCGGCGGGCTCAACGCCCCGGGGGACGTGATCCGGCCGGGGCACATCAACTCCGTCCCGAAACCGCGGTAGCCGGACCGCCCGAGCGGCCTGTGCCCCGCGGGTCGATCGACCCGCGGGGCCGGTCAGTGGTTGTGTCCAGCGTGCCCGTCACTCCCCTGATAGCCGCCGCCCCCGGTCGATCCGCAGCCGGCCAACCCGCCGGCGAGGGCGGCGGCGACCATCATGAGGGCCAGCGTCCGGGCGTACCACTTCCATGTGCTCATGACCAATCCCCCGACGGCCGGCCAGGGCCGGCGAAAATGAAGCTCGGTTTCCCCGCCGACAGATAGCGAGGCGCGGCGGCCCCGTCGAGGTCGCTTCTCGTATCCCGCAACGACCGCGGGCCATCGCCCCGAGTGGAGCGACGGCCCGCCGGAACGGAGCCCGATGACTGGGGACCGCCAATGGTCAGTGGCCGTGGTGTCCGTAGTAATGGTGCCCGCCGTAGTAACCGTGCCCGTAGCCGTACCCGAAGCCCGGGTATGCGTACCCGTACGGCGACCCGATGGACAGCGAGAACCCCGGGGTGTAGTACCCGGCCGTGCCGTACGAGTACCCGTCGGCCGGGTACACGTACCCGCCGCCGTAGACCGGCGCGGAGTAGTAGTGCCCGGACGAGTAGTACGACGGGGCGTAGTAACCGCCGTGCCACCGGTCGTGGTGGCCGCGGTAGCGGAACGGCCCGGCCTGGGCTTGACCCGCCGTCCAACCGAGCAGCCCCACGGCCATGGCCGCGAGGGCAAACGTGCGAATCGGTTTCATGAGACTTCTCCTAACGATGAGCGGGCGATCATAACTCCCCGCGGTTCCCGGCCCCGCCTACTTCTCCGTACCGTACCACTCCTTCCGCCACGTCTTGAGCTTCTCGATCTCCTTCCCCTGGTCCTCGATCGCCTTCTTCGCCATCTCCTTCAGCTCCGGCCGGTTCGAGTGCTCCAGCGCGTGCTTGGCCGATCGGATGGCGCCCTCGTGGTGGGGGATCATCAGGTCGATGAACCGCTTCTCGTAGTCGGCGTCCTTGTGGCCCAGGTACTTCACCATCTTGTCGTTCATCGCCCGCATGTCCTTCGGCAGGTCCCCGGACGTGTGGTCGTGACCGCCGCCCTTCGCCTTCGGGGTGTCGTCGGCCGGGGTTCCCCGGGTGAAGCCTGCGGTGAGAACGGCCGCGAGTAAGAGGGCGAACGCTGTGAAGGTTCGCATAGGGTTTCCTCGGGAGAGGGGAGCGACCGAGGCACCCCCCGGCCGTCAGCCCATTCCGTTTACCCTGGGGCAAATCCGGTGCCCGCGGCTCACCGGCGAGGGCGCTAGCGGTGGTCCCGAACCGCGTGGCCGTCGTTGCGGTGGGCGTCCCGGGCGGAGTGGTGGCGGGCCCGGTAGGCATCGACAGCCCCGCGGGCCGGCGACCAGTACGGGTTGGGCGGGCCGTACCAGAGGAAGTCCCGCCGGGCGTGGTCGGCCGCCCGGTGGGCGTCGACGACGGCGTGGTCGTAGTTGCGGTGGGCCTCCCGGGCGGAGTGGTGGCCCGGGGCGAGGGCGTGATACGGGGCCGGGTGCTGGGCCCCGGCCGGGGCCGCCAGGGCGGTCAGGCCGGCTACGGCGATCGCGAACAGGGGCAGGCGCATGAGTCGTCTCCTCGGGGTCGGGCCGGCGCCGGATCCGACCGCCGGCCCGACCTGGAAACGGACTCAAGTCTCCGGCTCGCGCGGCCGACACGCCCCGTCAGTCCTTCTTGTGCCCCTCGTGGCCCTTGGCGGCCGGGTCCTTCTTGCCCCCGCCGGCCGGGCTGTGCCCCTCGTGCCCCTTCGGCCCGCCGGGCATCTTGTGCTGCCCGGGGGCGTCGCCGGGCCCGGCCCCCGGGACGCTGGCCCCCGGCGGGACGTCGCCCGTGCCCGACACCACCTTCTCGTACAGGTCCGGCGGGAGAACCCGGATGACGGTCATCAGCCCCTCGACCCCCTTGTACCAGTCCCGCCGGAACCCCCGGGTGAGCGGGCTGGCGTTCAACTTCTTCAGCTCGTCCGGCGGGTACGAGATCATCTCGAACATGTCCTGCGGGTAGCCGGGCACCTTCGGCCGGTCCCCGCCGTGCTGCCCGTGCTCCTGCCCGCTCCCCATCCGCCGGCCCGTGTTCCCCATGCCCGACCTGCCGGCCATCCCGGGCATGGCCATGTTCCCGACCGTCCGGTCGTTCCCGGTCTGCTCCCCCGTCCCGCGGCCGAGCTGGGCCCCGAACTCCGGGTTTAGGGCCGGCCCCTGGGTAATCATGCCCATCCCGGTCGCCATGCTCCCGCCGGCCGGCATCCCGCCCACCGTGTGACCGCCCATCGGCCCGACCATCGAGGACATGAAGTTCATCATGTGGTGGAACATGTGGCAGTGGAGCAGCCAGTCCCCCGGGGTGTGGGCGACGAACTCGACGTCCTGGGCCTGGGCCACCCCGACGATCACCGTGTTCCGCGCCACCCAGGCCGACACCGGGAGCCGCCCGGCCTCGGTCCCGGTGAGCCAGAACTGGAACCCGTGCAGGTGCATCGGGTGCTGGTCGATCGCGCTCATGTTCACCATCCGGATCCGGACCCGCTCCCCCTGGCGGACGACCAAGGGGGTCACGTACGGGGCCGCCCGGCCGTTGATGGTGAACAGGTTGAACTCCATCGACATGGTGTTCGGGACGGTGCTCCCGGGGAGGATCGCCCACTCCTGGATGAGCAGCCCGAAGTCCCGGTCCACCGGCGGGTCCCAGGCAACCTTCGGGTGGATGATGAACAGCCCGGCCATGCCCATGCCCTCCTGCATGGCGCCGTGGGTGTGGTAGAAGAACGTCCCGTTCTGCTTCAGGTCGAACTCGTAGGTGAACGTCCCGCCGGCCGGGATCGGGTCCTGGGTTAGGCCCGGGATGCCGTCCATGACAGCGGGGAGCTCAAGCCCGTGCCAGTGGACGGTGGTCGATTCGGGCAGGTCGTTGTGGACGACGAACCGGACCCGGTCGCCCTCGACCGCCTCGATCGTCGGACCCGGCATTGACCCGTTGTACCCCCAGACATCGAACCACTGGTTCGGGAGGAACTCCCGCTTGAGGTGCCCGGCCCGGAGGTGGAACTCCTTCACCCCGTTCTTCATCTCCCACTTGAGCTTGGTCGGATTGTCCGGCGTCTCGACAAGAACCGGCAGATCGCCGGACTTGCGGCGGCCGGGGGTCAACTTCCACCGGTCGTCCGGGCCCTCGGGGCCGTAGTTCCGCCCGGGCGCGGGGTGCCCGCCGTGGTCCTTGTGCTCCGGCGGTTTGTCCTGGCCCGCCGCCGTCCCGGTCGCCAGGCCGCCGGCCAAGGCCGACCCGGTGATCAGGAAGTTCCGCCGACTCGATTCCGCACTCATACGTCACCTCGGGGTCGGGGGATGATCGCCTGGGCTCCTCTATTTTACCCGCGGCGGGTCGGGAATGGAGGCGCACGCCGAGCCCCGATCCGACCCGCCCGGGGTTTGCCCCGCGCCGGCGTCGCATTTGGCGCGACCGCCGGGCTGGGCCGCTCACTTTTCGCCCCCGCCGTGGTGTCCGCCGCCCCCGTCCTTCGGGACGGGATTACCGGCGTCCGGCTTGGAGGCCGGGTCGGGCCGCCCGGACCCGGCGTCGTGGTCATGGCCGTGCCGAAGGTCCGGGGACAGGATGGCCGGGTCAACACCGGCCCCCCCGCGGTAGACGATCCGGCCCCCGAGGAACCCGCCCACGCCGAGCAGCCCGGCGGCGAGCAGGCCGGCGACCCGGACCCCCGCGCCCGGTTCCCGAACCCGCCAGCGGGCGATCACGACCGCCGCGAAGAGGGCAAGCGCGGCGGCGTTCAGTCCCAGGTGCCAGTACATCAGCCGATGTGCCTCGTCGGTGTGGGCAGGGACGGTGAAGAACGCCACTGCCCCGGTCGTGGCGGCCACCAGGCCCAGCGCCACGCCGGCGGTCATCATCCCGGTAGCCACCCGGGCCAGCCCGGGCCGCTCGACCCACCGTGCGTACAGGTCCAGGGCCACCGCCCCGAGCAGGAACGCGAGCGGGAAGTGGACCGTAGCCGGGTGCCACTCCCAGGGCGGGAAAAGCCCGCCGGCCGGCTCGCCCTCCCCGTGTGCCAATAGGATCATTAGCCGCCTCCCTGGTTGAGGCCGAGCCAGCCGCGGTGCCGCGCCGACCCGGTCGGTCATCGCCAACTTGTTCGAGATTGCACGCCCTGTGCCAGTGAGGGTTAGCCACTCTGGCGGCGAACCTCGTCGTGGTTACGATCCGTCTCTCACTGCCATCTCGGGCCGTGCTCGCCTGCCGGGGCGGGCTTTTCGGCGGGCAGGTACTCGACCGACGGCCACCGGCGATGGACGCACCGGATGTCGATAAACCCCGCCGCGAGGTACTCCGGCAACCGTCCCCGGTATTGATCCGCTGCGTACTCGACCGACTCGATCGCCCGCAGCCACCACGGGGGCCGGTGCCCTGCCGTGGCGGCGAAGTCGACGAGCAGGAGCCGACCGCCGGGGCGGAGCACGCGGCGGATCTCCCTGAGGGCGGCCCGCTTCGCCGGGGTCGGCAGGTGGTGGAACGCCAGCGAGCTGACGGCGGCGTCGAAGGTCCCGTCCGGGAGCGGCAGCGCTTCCGCCCGGGCCGCGTGGAGTGCCACCCGCCCGCGCCACCGGGCCAGGTGACGGGCAGCGATGGCCAAGACGCCCGGGTCCGGATCGATACCGACGGCCGCCACGCCGGGATGGCTGAGGGCGGCTTCCGCGAGCAGCCGGCCGGTCCCGCAGCCGACATCGATCAGCCGTTCGTCCCTCCCGAGCGCCAACCGGGCCAGGACATCCCGCCGGAACCTCCGGCCGAGTCCCATCGCCTCGCACCGGAGGTCGTAGAGCGGGGTCAGCCAGTGCCGGTTGGCGGCCGGCAGGACCGGGTAGTCGGGGGGCGATGTCGCCACCGGCTGCATCGGAGTCATGAAACGTCCTCCGCCACGGGAGCCGAATGCCAGGGAACTGAGACCAGCCCGATGAACGATGCCGCCCTCATACCCGCTCCCCTTCTGTCCCGGGTTCACTGGTGCCGGTAGAAGTCCGGCTCGCGGACCGCGTCCGGCCGCTCTTTGGCGGTCGCGACGAACTCGTCGATGCAGGGCGGGCAGCAGAACCGGTACTCCCGGCCGCCGACCACCCAGACGAACCGCGGGTCCGCCCGGCTGCGGGACACCGGGCACACCCGCTCGCCCGGGGCCGGCTGGTCGTCGTGAGCCGGCCGCTCCCCGCGGTACTTCTGTGCGGCCGGCCGGTCGCCGTTCGCCCGGATGTCGTCCTCCCGGTACTTACCGCCGGGCGTGGCATAGAGGGCCGCCTCGGCGGCCACCGCCTTCGCGGCCGAGTCGTCGTCGAACGGTGCCCCGGCCGCGTCGATCTCGAACCGGAACCGCTCCCCCCCGACGCGGAGCGACCACACCACCAGCCGGAGGTGGGGCCGCCACGCGGCCGGCGGCAGCCGCCCGGCGAACCGGGAGGCCGTCCCCGGCGGGTCGCCCGGCTGCGGCCACGGCCGGAGCATGACGGCGTGCTCTTCCGGACCATTCCCGTGCCCGCGGGCGGCCGCGCAGATCGTCCGGGCGGCGACCGGCCGGGGGTCGGTCAGTTCCCGCCCGAACGTGTACAGGTTGACGGCCCCGGTCGCCTCGAAGACGGCCTCGGCGTGGAACCGGTTGTCGCGGTCGATGGCGACTACCGTCCCGCCGTGCGGCCCCGGCGGGTGGTCGTGCAGGCCGGGGTCGTCGCCCCCGCCCCGCCGTCCCGGGTTGACGAAGTTCAGCGCGAGCACCACCGCCACCCCGCCGATCGTCGTGGCGAGGATGCCGATGGTCCGCCACCGCCCCTTTTCCGGGCGGGGCGGCCGATGCGACCGGTGTCCCTTGCGTTTGCCCATGACCAGCTTCTCGGCCGACGCGACCGGACCACGACACGACCCCACAGGCCGCGTGAATGACCGCAACGATGAGTGAGGAAGAGCTAGCAGCGAAGGACGTGCGGCGCGCGAGGCAGCTTCGAGGATGCCAGGAAGGAGTTGCCGGGCTGGTCGGCAGGCGACCCCGTCGTCGGAACCAGCGGGTAGACCGCGGCAGCACCGACCGGGGGATGTGGGTACTCGACTTGTTCCGCCCAGTGTGTTTCGTGAGACGGGGCCAGTCGCTCCACCCACCCGCCCGCCTCCCGACACGGACACGGTTTGTTAGGGCGTGTTGACGTTTCTTTGCTTGGGCAGCCGGATGAAGCCGAGAACCAGATGCAGTAACCCGAGGTACGTCAC
>JAIEQN010000987.1 GCA_019747685.1 Gemmataceae bacterium | reverse complement strand
CTGGGCGACATCACCTGCGACTCGGACGGGAAGGTGGACCAGTTCATCGACCTGCGGGACGTGCGGAGCACCCTGGAATTGCACCCGCACACCGGGGACGAGCCGTACTACCTGGGCGGGTTCCTGCTCGGGGCGTACCAGGAAATCCTCGGCGACCTGCACAACCTGTTCGGGGACACCAACGCCGTCCACGTGTCGCTGGAGGAGGACGGCACCCCGAACGTGGACACGGTCATCAAGGGCGACACGGTGACGGAGGTGCTGAACTACGTCCAGTACTCGGCCGAGAAGCTGACCGACCGCGTCCGCAAGGACGTGGAGCGGGCCGTCCGCCAGGGCCGGATCACCGCCGCCGAGGCCCGCCAGTTCCTCCGCTTCTACGAGACCGGGCTGGAGGGGTACACCTACCTCGAAGAGCCGTCGGCCTGACATGGCCGTCACCCCGTTCCACCTCCGCTACAGCCTGACCCGCGGCCAGCGGTCGGCCGTCGAGCTGGCCCCGTGGCTGCCGTGCCTGGCCGCCGCCCTCGGGTTCGCCGCCGGGGCCGCCTTCCTCGCCCGGGTCGTGTCCCCCTGGTTCCTCCTCTTGCTCCCGCTCCCGGCCGCCCTCTTCCCCGGGTTCGTCGGCTTCCTGTACGACCTCGCCGCCCACCCGCTCCGGCCGGTCGACGTGGTCGTCGAGGCCGAACGGCTCGGCGTCCTCGTCGGCGGCGGGCGGGTCTGGCTGCCGCTGGCCGGGGTCATCCAGGTCTACCGGTCGAACCACGACACCTGGACCCTGCTCCACCTCAACGGGTCGGTCCTGACCATCCCGGCCGGCGCCATCACCCGCGAGCAGGTCGAGTTCCTGCAAGGGTTCGCCCTCCGGGCCGCCCGCGAGCGGTGGGCCGCGGCCGACTGACTCGGGTACAATGGCGGCCTCTCCGTCATCATCAGGACGCCGCCATGCCATCCGCCGAGAGGCCCGGGCCGAGCCGCCGGGAGCTGTTCGCCGCGGCCGCCGCCGTCGGGATCGGGACGCCCACCTTCCACCGGGCGGTCGCGGCCGAAGTCGCCGCCGACCCGGTCGACAAGGTCACGCCCGAGATGGTCCGGGCCGCCGAGTGGGTGGCCGGGGTCGAGCTGACCGACGACCAGCGGAAGCAGGTCGCCGCCGAGATGACCCAGGCCGTCCGCAACCGGGCCGCCCTGCACAAGGTCGAACTCCCCAACAGCGTCCCGCCCGCCATCCACTTCCGGGTCGACGCCGACCCGCCCCCACCGCCGGGCAGACCGATCGGCAACCCGTGGTGGTCCCCCCCGTATGTGGGCCCGGCCGCCGCCCGCCCCGAGAAGGACGAGGACCTGGCCTTCCTGCCGCTCACCCACCTTGCCGCCCTGCTGGGGGCCAAGAAGGTCACGTCCACGGAGCTGACCAAGCTCTACCGGGCCCGGCTCGGGGAGTACGACCCGGCCCTGAAGTGCGTCGTGACGCTGACCGAAGACCTGGCCCTGAAGCAGGCCGAGGAGGCGGACCAGGAGATCGCGGCCGGGAAGTACCGCGGCCCGCTGCACGGCATCCCCTGGGGGGCCAAGGACCTCATCGGCTACCCGGGCTACAAGACCACCTGGGGGGCCGGGCAGTACAAGGAGCAGACGCTCGACACGAAGGCCACGGTCGCCGAGCGGCTCGATGCCGCCGGGGCCGTACTGGTCGCCAAGACCACCCTCGGTGCCCTGGCGATGGGCGACCAGTGGTTCGGCGGGATGACCCGCAACCCGTGGAACGTCAAGCAAGGGTCCAGCGGGTCGTCGGCCGGCAGCGCCTCGGCGGTCGCGGCGGGCCTCGTCGGCTTCGCCATCGGCAGCGAGACCTACGGCAGCATCGTCTCCCCGTGTACCCGGTGCGGCGTCACCGGCCTGCGGCCGACGTTCGGCCGGGTCAGCCGGGCCGGGTGCATGGCCCTGTCCTGGAGCATGGACAAGATCGGCCCGATCGCCCGGAGCGTCGAGGACTGCGCCCTCGTCTTCCGGGCGATCCACGGGGCCGACGGGAGGGACCCGACGGCCGCGACGCGGCCGTTCCCCTGGCCGTACCCGGGGTCGGTTCCGGGGCTCCGGGTCGGGTACGTCGAGGGGCCGAAGGACGACGACCGGGCCGAGTTGCAGACGCTCAAGGACCTCGGCTTCAAGCTCGTCCCGATCAAGCTGCCGAAGACGCCGCCGGCCGACCCGCTCTTGATGATCCTGATGGCCGAAGCGGCGGCCGCGTTCGACGGCCTGGCCCGGGCCGGCGTCACCGACGGCATCGGGGCCTGGGGCCGGACGTTCCGGGCGTACCGGTTCGTCTCGGCCGTCGACTACCTCCGGGCCCAGCGGGTGCGGACGCTGCTGATGCGGGAGATGGCGAAGGTGATGGAGGACGTGGACGTGTACGTCGGCGGGAACGACCTCCTGGTCACCAACCTGACCGGCCACCCGTCGGTGGTGCTGCCGAACGGCCTGCGCAAGGGGCGGAACGACACCGAGACGCCGACGGCGATCACCTTCACCGGCCGGCTCTGGGGCGAGGGCGAATTGCTGGCGGTGGCGAAGGCCTACCAGGAGAAGACCGGCCACCACCTCAAGCGGCCGGACATGGCCAAGGTGACGAAGGAGCTGGCCGACGGGAAGGAGTAGCAATCACGGACCCAGGGCTTGCGCCCTGGGCTACTATCCGTCGCCGCTCCGCGGCTCGGGTCCTGAGTCCCGGAGGGACGACGGCCGGTAGCCCAGGGCGCAAGCCCTGGGCCGGAAGTGCCAGGCCGCGTGGCCCGGGTGCGGATCGGGTCGGCCGAGGCGGTTCACCGCCCGGCGGGCAGGGCCGGGACGGTTCGGGCGGCCGGGGCCCCGCCGGCCACCGTCACCTTGAACCGGTACGCCGACCCGGCCGGTCCCAGGACCAGGGTGTTGTCCCCGGCCGCCAGCGGGGCGAACCGGACCGCCGCCCGCCCGCCGACCGCCCGCCCGTTGACCACGCACCCGAGCTGGCTGCCCCGGTCCCGGACCACCAGCCCGTTGCGGGTCAGGTCGATCTCGCAGTGGTTCCGGGAGACGACGAACGGCTGGCGGTCGTTCAGCCACAGGTCGTTCAGGTCCAGCCCGCCGCCCTCCCGGGCCTCGGCCGCCCGGCCGAGCCGGAACGGCATCCGGCCGACCCGCAGCCCCTCGGACGGGACCGTCTCGGCCGCCCGCGGGGTGAGCGGGGTCAGGACCACCGACCACCCGTCCGGGACCGGCCGCCCCAGCCCGGTGTCCGGCAGCTCGGCCGGGCCGGTGACCAGGACCGGCCGGGGGGTCGGGGCGGGGGGTGGGGTGTCGGTCTCCCGGTTCACACGGGCGGTCAGCGACCTGACCCGCTCGAGCAGCGACCGCAGGTACTGCCGGCAGGCGGCCGGGTCGGTGGTCAAGAGCCGCTCGAAGTCGTCCCGGGTCATCGCCCGGACCCGGCCGGCGGTCACCGCCCGGGCGGTCGACCACCGCGGCCGCTCCTCCACCAGGGCCATGTCCCCGAACACGTCGCCGGGGCCGAACGCGGCGACCCGGTTCGCCCCGACCACCGACTCGACCTGGCCGGCGATCACCAGGAACGCCCGGTCGCTCGGGTCGCCGGCCCGGAAGAAGATGTCGCCGACGGCGAAGTCGTACTCGTTCATACGCCGACACCCCAGGTAGCCGGGCCAACCGCCGGAGTTTACCCCACCGACATCCCCCGCGCCGCCCCGACCGCCGGGGCGCGCCCCGGCCCGGTGGCACGGGGATTCCTACCGTTGGCGTTACGGAGTCCAGGCCGGTAGGCCGATGCCGCCGGGCCAGTATACGACCGACCGCCGGAGGCGACCGTGACCCCGACCGACCCCCGCCGGCCCGGGCCGGCCGACGCCCTTTCCCTTCCCGGGCCGACCGCCCCGCACGCCCTGGCGCTCGTCCCGCTGGCCGGCCGGTACGCCGTCTGCCGGCTGGCCCCCGGGTCGCCGGTCCCGGGCTGGGCGGCCGGCGAGTTCGTCTCCGTCACCCGCACCCCGGACGAGCTGTCGGTCGTCTGCCCGGCGGCCGCCGTCCCCGGCGGGGTGGCGTGCGAGCCGGGCTGGCACGGGTGGCGGCTGGCCGGGACGTTCGACCTGACCACGGCCGTCGGGGTGCTGGCGGCCGTCCTCGGGCCGCTGGCCGACGCCGGGGTCGGGGTCTTCACCCTGTCCACGTTCGACACCGACTACCTGTTTGTCAAGGCCGGGAGCGCGGCCCGGGCGGCCGAGGCCCTCCGCCGGGCCGGCCACACCGTCCCGGACGGCGCGGTCGCGTGAGACCCCGTCTTGCTCCGTCGGATTCCCGGCGAGCGGGGGGCGTGAGCCCCGGGGTTGTTACCCTCTTCCCTTGAGGGAGAGGGGCGCCCCGCGCAGCGGGGCGGGGTGAGGGGACGACCGCGTCAACCGTCCCCTCGCCCGGCGGCGAAGCGCCGCCACCCTCTCCCTCAAGGGGAGAAGGTCAAGCCTCCACCGGGGGCTCACGCCCCGCTCGCCCGAACCGGGGCACGACCCCCGCCCACGGGGCTTGAACCCCGAGATGTTATGTGATATTCTGTACAGTTGACTCGTCGGTAGCCCGATCGCGGCTGCCGACCCGCGGCGGAGGTGCGAGCCATGAACCCCGTGGACGGCAACCCGAACGGACCGTGTCATCTTCACGCCCAACGTGGCGTCGGCCCGAGCATGAGCGGTACCGGGCGTGCTCGATGCCGGCGGCAAGCCCCGGCCCGGACCGGGGTTGCGATCGATTCCCGGGACGAGCATGACAGGGCGGCTGTGCTCCGGCGGCCGAATTACGGCCTCATCCCGAGCGCCGTTCACGCCTTACGGAATCGGAAACCCGGCGTGAAAGAAGAAGGGGGGGAGGGGGGGTCATGCATCCGACCGCCCGATTTCCCGGGGATTCCGGGCCGCCGCTTGCCCGGTCATGACCGGTCGCTGACAATCAACTCCCGCCCCACACCCCGGAGCCGACCGATGCGACCCGCTGCCGCCGTCGCCCTCGTCGCCCTGACCCTGTCCCCCGCCGCCGCGGACGACGTGCTCAAGCCGGCCGACAACCTGGTCACCGACGGCCTGCCGCCGATCCCGCAGGCCCTGGCCGAGCAGGTCCACCGGTACACCGAGTCCCGGTCGGCCGGGCTGTTCGACTGGCACCCGGCCAGGCGGGAACTGCTCATCGGCACCCGGTTCGGCCAGACCACCCAGGCTCACCAAGTCAAGGTGCCGGGCGGCGACCGCCGGCAGCTCACCTTCTTCGCCGAGGGGGTCGGCGGGGCGAAGTTCGAGCCGAAGGGGGGGAGGGACTTCGTCTTCAGCCGGGACGTGGGCGGGAACGAGCGGCACCAGAACTACCGGTACGACCTCGGGTCCGGGGCCGCCACCCTGTTGACCGACGGCAAGTCGCGGAACTCGCTCGGCGTCTGGTCGAACGCCGGCGACAAGATGGCCTACACCTCGACCCGCCGGACCGGCCGGGACAACGACCTGTACGTGGTCAACCCGGCCGACCCGAAGTCCGACCGGAAGCTGGCCGACCTGGGGGTCGGGTGGTCGGTCCTCGACTGGTCGCCGGACGACGCGAAGCTGCTGGTCGTCGAGTACGTGTCGATCAACGAGAGCTACCTGTGGCTGGTCGACGCGGCGACGGGGGAGAAGACGGCCCTGACCCCGAAGGGTGACAAGGGGGAGCCGGTGGCCTACGGCGGCGGCCAGTTCAGCAAGGACGGCAAGTCGGTCTGGACGACCACCGACCGGGGGTCGGAGTTCCGGCGGCTGGTCCGGATCGACCTCGGGACGAAGGACGTGCGGGTCTACGCCGCCGACATCCCGTGGGACGTGGAGGACGCGGAGGTGTCGCCGGACGGGAAGACGGTGGCGTTCCTGACGAACGAAGCCGGGGTCGGCAAACTCCACCTGCTCGACGCGGCGGCCGGGAAGTTGAAGCCGACCCCGCCGCTGCCGCCCGGGTCGGTGTCCGGGCTGCAATGGCACCGGTCCGGGAAGGACCTGGCCTTCCACCTGACCACGGCCAAGCACCCGCGGGACGTGTTCTCCCTCGACCCGGCGTCCGGGGCGGTCTCGCGGTGGACCGAGAGCGAGACCGGCGGGCTGGACACGTCGGCCTTCCCGGAGGCCGAGCTGGTGAAGTGGCCGAGCTTCGACGGCCGGGAGATCAGCGGGTTCCTGTACCGGCCGGCGGCGAAGTTCACCGGCAAGCGGCCGGTGATCGTGAACATCCACGGCGGGCCGGAGGGGCAGAGCCGGCCGGGCTACCTGGGGGCCACCAACTACTACCTCAACGAGCTAGGGGTGGCGGTGATCTACCCGAACATCCGCGGCTCGTCGGGGTACGGCAAGACGTTCCTGAAGCTCGACAACGGGCTGCGGCGGGAGGATTCCTACAAGGACGTCGCGGCCCTGTTGGACTGGATCAAGACCCGGCCGGACCTGGACGCCGACCGGGTGATGGTGACCGGCGGGAGCTACGGCGGGCACATGACGCTGGCGGTGGCGACGTACTACCCGGACCGCATCCGCTGCGCGGTGGACGTGGTCGGCATCTCGAACCTGCGGTCGTTCCTGGAGAACACCGAGCCGTACCGGCGGGACCTGCGGCGGGCCGAGTACGGTGACGAGCGGGACCCGCAGGTACGGGAGTTCATGGAGCGGACGGCCCCGGTGAACAACGCCGAGAAGATCACCAAGCCGCTGTTCGTGGTCCAGGGGCTGAACGACCCGCGGGTCCCGGCGAGCGAGGCCGACCAGATGGTGGCGGCCCTGAAGCGGCGGGGGACGCCGGTGTGGTACCTGGCCGCCAAGGACGAGGGCCACGGGTTCGCCAAGAAGCGGAACGTCGAGTTCCAGGCGGCCGCGACGGCGGCGTTCGTGAAACAGCATCTGTTGGGGGAGAAGTAACCGTGGCCGAGCCCGAGCGGCTAACCGAGTTGGAGTTCGACCCGGTGATCGAACTCCTCCCCTCGCGGCTCTCGCCGGGCCGGGCCTACCCGCAAGGCCCGGAGGGCGACGACCCGGGCGCCCCGACGCGGTACGCGGCCGCCTGTATGGCCGATGCCGGGGTGACCGGGATCGACCCGGGCGTGGGGAACGTCCCGACACGTCTGTTGACCGACCCGGCGGTACTCGGGCGGATCGTCCGGGCGCTGTGCGGCGAGGACTGGCCGCCGCCGACTGAATCCGTCTCGGCCCTGACCGGGGGGGTTGAGGCCGTCGGCCGCGGCGACACGCTGTTCGGCCCCGGTTGCTGCGCCGACCTGGCCGACTGGGTGCAGTGGCGGGACGCGGCCGCCGCGACCGGGGACGACTGGCGGATGGTCTGGATCGGCCACCCGTGGGTGTCGGCCCGGGCGGCCGGGGGCGACCTGATCGTGAGCGGCCCGCACGAGTCGGACCCGCCGGAGCCGCGGTGGGTGGTGAACCGGGGGTTGGTGGCCGCGGCCGCCGACCGGGCCCGGGCCGAGTTGGAGGCGTTCGCCGACCGGCTGGCGGCCGCACTGCGGGACGTGCCCGGGGCGGAGGCTGTGGGCCGCCTCCTGGCCGGGCTGGAGAAGCCGGCATGACGGCCAAGCCCTCACACATCCCGGCGGGCGAACCCGACCAGCCCGACGGCGGCGGCCAGCCCGCACAGCACGCCCGACCCGATGACCACGTCCCACAGGAGGCCGGGGTTGTACTGCCCGGCCAGGACGAACCGCAGCCGGGCCAGCTCGCGGTCGGGCGACGGGTACGACTCGGGCACCAGCGTCAGCAGGAACCCGGCCCCGTACAGCACCAGCCAGAACACGGTGATGCCAAGGACCGTCCCGTTTGTCAAGGCACCCACGGTCACACCCCACGACACCACCGCGGCCAGGACGGCACACACCCCGACCACCGCCACCAGCCCGCCGGCGACTGACAGGTCGGTCTCGGCGTCGGCCCGGAACAGGAAGTACCCGGCCAAGAGCACCAGCGTCGCCAGCCCGGCGAACGTACACACCACCGCCGCCAGCCGGGCGTGCAGCTTGGCCAGGAAGTACTGGTGCCGGCTGATCCCGCGACTGAGGACCGAGTCGGCCACCGTGCCCCGCTCGGCCCCGACCGCCGACACCGCCAGCACCACCACCAGGGCCATGCTGCCGACGACCAGCAGCCGGAACAGGTCGCCGCACTGGGCGGCCGCCGACTGGACCAGCCCGGCCTCCCGGTGCAGCCCGACCCGGTAGACCAAAAACCCGCCGGCGGCCACCGCCGTCATCAGTACCCACAGCCGGTACACCCAGCCGCGGACCGTCTGCCGCAGGTCGGTCCGGAGCACCGCCCAGTACGGCAGGAACTTGTTGAACCGGACGGTCACCACCGGCGGCTGAGCTTCCATAACGGAACCGGGAAAGAGTTCACCACGGAGTCACGGAGGCCACCGAGGAAAACACCGAGAACATGATTGGTCGGATCAAACTCCGTCTTCCTCGGCTCGGTGTTCTCTGTGACTCCGTGGTTAATGTCCGATGTATTTATGCGGCCTCGGCGTCCCGGTAGAGCCGGGCGAACCCCCGGCTCTCCTCCTTCTCCACCAGCTCCAGGTACGCCTGCTCGGTCTGCACCCCGACCGTCCGGACGCTGATGACCGTCACCTTCTGGTCGTTCAGGATGCCGAAGAGCTGGGCCAAGAGGGCCGTGTTCGGGCTGTCGTCCCCGAGCTTCACGTCCAGCCGCCGCTGCCGCAGCACCACCTGCTTCACGTCCGGCAGGGCCCGCAGCGCCGCGACCGCCCGGGTGATCGCCTTCTGCTCGCCGTCCAGGTCCAGTTCGTAGTGGTTCTTCTTGATCCGCCCCTTCAGGTCCTGGAGCGACCCGTGGAAGATCAACTGCCCCTTGTTCAGCACCGCGGCGTGGTTACACACCTCGTCCACGTCGGTGAGGTTGTGGCTCGACAGGATCAGCGTCTTCTCGGCGGCCAGGGTCTTGATGAGTTCCAGCATGCTCCGCCGGGCCTCGATGTCCAGCCCGTGGGTCGGCTCGTCCCAGATGAGCAGGTCCGGCTCGTTGATGAGGCTGGCGGCCACGGCCAGCCGGGCGGTCATCCCCGGGGTGAAGTGGGCGATCGGGTCGCCCGAGTGCGGCAGCAGGTCCACGGCCCGGATCAGGGTGGCCAGCCGGGGCTTGCGGACATCGGCCGGCAGCCCGAACAGCCGGGCGATGTAGTCCAGGTAGGTGATCGGGGTCATGCCCCGGGGGAACTGCGGGTTGGTCGGGATGTAGCCGATCCGGCGGCGGAGGTCGGCGGAGTTGGGCGTCATGGTCCGGCCGAACGCCTTGGCCCACCCGGCGGTCGGGCGGTGCAGCCCGAGGACGAGCCGGAGGAAGGTGGTCTTGCCGGCCCCGTTCGGCCCGAGCAGCCCGAGTACGGACCCCGGCTCGATGGTCAGCGACACGTCGTTCAGGGCGATCTGGCGGTTGCCGTAGATTTTGGTCAGGTGCTGGGTCTCGACGATGAGTTCGGTCGCGCCGTCCGCCACGGTCCGCCCTCCCGCCGAGATTGGCCGCCGGCTATAACCCCGGGAACTTCCCCTGTCTACGGCGAATCGGTCGTCGGCCGTCGGCATGACCCCCCTCCCCCCCTCTTTGTTGCGCGAACGCCCTCGATCGCGTAAACCCTGTCGGCGTCGGCCGTTCGGCGGCGAATCGGGTCGTCCGATCGGCCATCACCCTGCTGTGCTCGACCGTCTCGGTCGGCCGAACTTGTGACCCGGCCGGGGGTTGGCCCGAACCGGCAGCAGTCCCGTATCCCGTCATGCGACCCGCGCGGGTCGGTCGCATCGGGAAATGTTCAGTCGGTGGGGGCTGTCGGAAATGTCCGAGAGCACGAGCCCGGCTGAGTTCCGGGCCGCGCGGTTTACTGAACTCTAGAACACTATACTCCCGTTTCGGCCAGTCAAGGAAAAAAGTGGGAATGTAACGCGGCCGGGATGGCCCGACCACCTCGCGGGTGGTGCCGTCCGGGCCGGGCCGGTCACCCGGCGGCCGGGCGGCACTGGGGGAGGATGACCGCCTCGTAGACCTCGGAAGTCGTGGCCGGGAACTGGGCTGGGCCGAAGTTGGTGATCCACTCGGCCCGCCGGGCGTGGATGGCCTGGGAGGCGATGCCCGCGAATTCGGCGAACCGGGCGAGGGGGAACGGCCCGGCGTGGTCCGGGGGCACGTCGTCGCAGACCCGGGCGTCCATCCCGAGCCGGGCCGTCAGGTCGTGGACGAGGGCCAAGAACGCGGCGTCCACCGACGGGGGATGGCAGAGGGTGAACCGGAGGGACACCCGCGGTGGGCGGTCGGCGACCTCGACCTCGATGACGTGCCGGCCGTCCGCGACGGTGTAGTACGTCGATCCGGGGGAGGGGATGGCCCCGGGGTCGGGCTGAGCGTGCGGGAGGAGCCGGACCGCCTCGTCGGCCCGGGCGTGGGTCCCCGGCCCGCCACGGAGTTCGACCCGGAACGACTCGAAGCCCACCGCCCCTCGCGCCGGCCATCGCGGGTCACCGCCCGGTGAACCGATCGCGGCGCCCGGTCGCCTCACACGCCCATGATCCGGACCGGCCGGTTCGTCTTCCACTTCCCCCGGGTGAAGTCGGGGAAGTCGACCGGCCGGCTGCGGTCGGCGACGGACTTCTCGCTCAGGGCCGAGATGACGCTCCAGGTCGCGGCGTCGTACACGTCGAAGTCCGGCGGCACGCCGGTCCGCAGGGCCTGGATCAGCCGCGAGTCCTCGAGCAGGTCGCCGGTGAGCGGGGCGGGGTTCCCGCCGGTCCGCTCCAGGGCCTGCTTCCAGAGCGGGTGTTCGTTCTCGGCCAGGAGCTTGGCGCCGGGCTCCCACCGGTGGCGGTGGTCCTTCCCCTCGAAACACACCTTGAACTCGGGGAAGCCCTGGACGACCCCGCGGGTCCCCTGGATCAGGTTCCCCCGGCTGTACGGGCGGGGCAGGTCGGTGTCGTGGGTGAGGACGATGGTGGCCCCGTTGGCGGTGCGGATCAGGCTGGAGTTCACGTCGCCGTTGACGTACTTCCGGGCCCGCTTGGGGTGGCCGGCGGGGAGGTGCTCCGCGGCGTACAGGTCCATGCCCCGGGCCTTCGAGCTCATGGACACCAGGTACTCCAGCCGGTCCCCGCGGTTGATGTCGAAGTACCAGGCGAGCGGCCCCAGCCCGTGGGCCGGGTAGAGGTTGCCGTTCCGGGTGGCGTGGTGGGCCCCGAGCCATAGCCCGTCCCCGATGTCGGAGGCCTTCAGGTGCCGGGTGTCGTGCCGGTAGCCGGCCTCGGCGTGGACCAGCTCGCCCAGGAGGCCCTTGCGGACGACGTTGAGGATCGCCATCTCGTCCCGCATGTAGTTGACGTTCTCCATCATGCAGCAGTACTTGCCGGTCGCCTCGGCGGTCTCCACCAACTGCCAGCACTCCTCGAGGGTGACCGCGGCGGGGACCTCGGTGGCGGCGTGCTTCCCGTTCCGCATGGCCGCGACGCAGACCGGGACGTGCCACTCCCACGGGGTGGCGGTGTAGACCAGGTCGAGGTCCTCGGTCTGGCACATCCGCTCGAAGTCCCGCTCGCCCCGCGTGTACGCCGTCGGCTTCTTCTGGCCCCGCGCCTCGGCCAGCCGCTGGGCCTGCGCGCAGGCGACCTCCCGGATGTCGCACACGGCCCGCAGCTCCACCCCCTCCAGGCTCAACAGGTTCGTGACGTGTTCCGTCCCCTTGACCCCGACCCCGACGAAGCCGACCCGGACCGGGTCGGCCGGCTTCGCCCGCGCCGGCGCGGGGGGGGCTCGGCCGGCTCCCGGGCCGTTACCCCCGTCTCGCCCAGGGTCACCGCCGCCCCGAGGCCGGCGCCGAGCTTCAGGAACTCCCTTCGGCCGTTCCCCGTCTGCATGGAAGTTTGTCCCGGATTGGGGGAGGGAAGTGGCCGGACGCCAGGTACGCCTCCGGTCGCCGGAATTGTATCCGCCCGCGCGAGCGGCCGCCACCGGTTCGGCAGGCCGACCCTCGGCCGCCTACCTCACGTCCCACACCCGGACGGTGCCGTCCCGGCTGCCGGCGGCGAGCGTCGTGCCGTCCGGGCCGAACCGGACGGCGTGGAACGGCCGCCGGTCACGGGCCGTCGTCGAACCACGCCCCGACCGTCTCGCCCTCCAGGGCGCGGGCGATGACCTCGTGGTCGGCGAAGAAGTCGGCCAGGGCCGCCACCAGGAACCGCATGTCGAGGTCGGTGGCCGGTGGGTCGCGCCGCTCCAGGTGGACCCGGGCCACCACCCGCACGAACGCCATGTTCACCAGCGTCCGCGTCACCGGGTCCGGGATCCGCTCGATGTCCCGGAGGGCCTCGTCGCAGTTGATTAGTGTGCCGGGGTTGCTCACGTCCGCCTCCGGTCAGTCGAGCCGGGTCAGGGAGCCGGGGTCCGGGCGGAGGCCGCCGGGGGTGATGGCGATGCCCCGGCCGAGGGCACCCCGGAACAGGCCCCCGTCCGGGGCGACGACCAACCCTTCCCCCTGGCGGCCGAGGAAGATCACGGAGCCGTCGGTGCCGGTGCCGCGGGTGGCCATCCACACCCCGCCGGAGTGCATCTCGATCTGCTTCGCCAGCACCTCGAAGGCGTCCGCCCGCTGGGCCGCGTCCCGCGGGAGTGACTTCAGGTGGCGGATGGCCTCGCCCAGCATCCGGACGGGCGGACCCGGGGTCAGCCGGGGGACGGGCGAGCCGCTCGTGTTCTGCACCAGGATGACCCGTGTGCCGGCCCGCAGTCACCCACCCCGCCGGTATCGTAACCGGCCCCCGATCCCCTCGCAAGGAATCAAGGCAGCCCACCGCGTCTACTTCACGTCCCACACCCGGACGGTGCCGTCCCGGCTGCCGGCGGCGAGCGTCGTGCCGTCCGGGCCGAACCGGACGGCGTGGAACGGCCGCTCGCCCCGGAACACCTCCCGCTCCTCGCCCGTCGCCACGTCCCAGACGCGGACGGTGCCGTCCGCCCCGGCGCTGGCCACCACCGCCCCGCCGTGCCCGAAGCTCACCCCCCACACGTCACCCGAGTGGCCCCGCAGGGTGTGCTTCAACACCCCGTTCCGCGGGTCCCACACCCGGACCGTCCCGTCCCAACCCGCCGTCGCCACCCGCGGCTCCGCCCCGTCCGGGCTGAACGCCACCCCGTACACCGGCCCCTCGTGCTGGGCCAGCTCGACCGGCTTGTCCTTCGGGGCGGTCAGGTCCCACACCCGCACCACCCCGTCCGACCCGGCCGTCGCCAGCCGCTGCCCGCCCGGCCCGAACGCCAGGGCGTGGACCGTCCCCTTGTGGTCGAAGTCGGCCGCCGGGATGCCGGTGAACCGGTCCCACACCCGGACCGACCCGGACCGGTCCCCGGTCGCCAGGAACCGCCCGTCGGGCGAGAACGCCGCCGCCTTCACCACCGCCTCGACCGCGTACAGCCGGCCGGGGTTGAAGGTGGCCATGCTGTAGCCGCGGACCTCCCCGTTGTCGCTGACCGCCAGCAGGTCCTCGCCGTCGGCCGACACGTCCACCGCCCAGACATTCCCGCCCAGCCGGGGCAGCGTCTTGAACACCTTCCCGCTCTCCGGGTGGAACAGCCGGATGGAGCCGTCCTCGGCCCCGGCCACGACGGCATCCCCCTTCGGGCCGAAGGCCACCGCCCAGACCGGCCCGCCGGTGCCGGGGACGACCACCCGCGGGGCCGGGCCGGGGTCGGGCGGCACCGGGGCGGACGCCGCCGGGGGCGACGCCACCTCGGCCGGCGGCTCGTGGACGAGCAGCCAGGTCGCCAGCCCGCCGATGATCCCCCCGCCGACGAACAAGAGGGCCTTGCCGAGGACCTCCCGCCAGCAGATGCCCGGCCGGCGGAGGGCGTACACCGACCGCGACTTGCCGCACGGCCCGGCCGCCTGCTCGGCGAACACCTGCGACCGGGCCAGCTCGGTGGCGAAGATGTCGGCGACCTCCTGGGCCGTCTGGAACCGGTGGGCCGGGTCCTTCGCCAGCAGCCGGTCGATGACATCCGACAGCCACTGCGGGGTGTCCGGGACGACCTGCTTGAGCGGCGGCTGGGTCTCGTCGGCCACCCGCCGCAGCACCGCCAGCGGGGTGGTGCCGTCGAACGGCGGCTTGCCGGTGGCCGCCTCGTACAGGACGCTGCCGAGGCTGAACAGGTCGGCCCGGGCGTCGATCTCCTCGCCCCGGGCCTGCTCCGGGGCCATGTACAGCGGGGTCCCGGCGACGTACCCGGTCCGGGTCAGCTTCACGTCTTCCGCCGCCCGGGCCAGCCCGAAGTCGGTCAGCTTGACCCGGTCGGTCCCGGCCTCGATCAGGATGTTCCCGGGCTTGATGTCCCGGTGGATCAGCCCGCCGGCGTGGGCGGCGGACAGTCCGGCGGCCGCCTGCTGGCCGAGCCGGGCGACTTCCCCCGGGGTCATCCGGCCGGCCCGCTTGAGCCGCTGGTCGAGCGACTCGCCGACGACGAGCTGCATGACCAGGTACGGCAGCCCGCTGTCGTCGTCGTCGACCTGGTGGACGGCGACCAGGTTGTCGTGGGTGACGGCGGCGGCCGCCCGGGCCTCCCGGCAGAACCGCTGCTTGGCCACCTGGTTGTTGGCCAGTTGCGGGTCGAGGACCTTGACCGCCACGTCCCGGTCGAGGTGCGGGTCGCGGCCGCGGAGGACGACCCCCATCCCGCCCCGGCCGATGACCGAGACGATGTCGAAGATGCCGATGGTGCCGAGGGCGCCGGGGGCGGCCGCCGGGCGGAGGAAGGTGAGCGGGACCTCCCCGGACGGGCGGCCGTCGGCGGTCCGGTCGGCCGGCAGCAGGGTGGTGGCGGCGACCTCGGCCTCGGCCGCCGACAGGGCCGGCCAGAAGGCGCTGCCGGCCGGCGGGAGCCCGGGGTCGAGCCGGTGCAGGAACCCGGTCAGCCGGTCGTCCCCGCCGGCCGCCAGGTCCTCCATCCGGTCCTGGCACCCGGGGCACCGGCCGACGTGGTCGGTGACGGCCTCGGCCCGGCCGGGCGGCAGGTCGTCGTGGACCAGCCGGTCCAGCTCGGCCGTCTCGGGGCAGTGCTTGCAGTCGTCGGGCATGGGAAAGTTTCGAGTTTGAAGTTTCGAGTTTCGAGTCGGACGGTTTGCGTTACGGGTTCCGAGTCGTCGGGCGCTGACGGTCGGCCACAATTCGAAACTCGAAACTTCAGACTCGAAGCTCACTCCTCGGCGTCCATCATCTTGCGGACCTCGTCCCGCAGCCGGGCCAGCACCCGGCTCTTGGCGACGTATACGGCCCCGGGGGACATCTTCAGGGCCGCCCCGACCTCGGCCGCCGGCTTGCCGTCGACGGCGGTGCCCCAGAACGCCTGCCAGGTGGCCGGCTGGAACTCGCCCTTGACCCGGTCCATCGCCCGGGCACTCAACCGGCGTTGGTACTCCCGCTCCCACTCCTCGTCCGGGCCGTCTTCGTCCCGGGCCGGGGTGGCGTCCAGCCGCTCGTGGGCGTCGGCGTCGCCGGACCCCCGGGGCCGGTTCTTCTGGGCCGACAGGAAGTTGTAAATCTTGTTCCGGGTGACGGTGTACAGCCAGCCCCGGAACGTCCCCTTCTTCGGGTCGTAGTCGAGCCGGTCGGCGTGGCGGGCGACGCTCCGCAGCACGTCCTGCATCAGGTCGGCGGCGTCGGCGTCCTGGAGGCCGCGGTTGCGGGCGAACCGGTAGACGACCGGGCCGTAGACCTGGACGAACTCCCGCCAGGCGTCGGCGTCCCGCCCGTCCCGGATGCGGGTGAGCAGGGTCACCCGGGTCAGCGGCGGCTCGGCCATGCGGGCGGTCCCGGGGGGTTGTACCGGCCGGCGGTCGCCGGCTTACAAGCCCCGGCCGGGGCGGGACGTGGGTTCGGGGGAGGGCACGCCGGCCGGAACAGCCCCCATTCTAGCGGCCGGCCCAACGCGGGATAGGTCGGTCGGCCGCCGGGGGCCATCGGCCGGACCGATCGGGGCCCGGGCGGAACGGGGAGAATGGTTGATCCGTCGGACCGCCGACCGCCGATAGACGGTGTGAACACCGGGCCAGTACTGAATCCGGGTCAACCGACCTACCGCCCGGCAGGCGGGGCGGGTTAACCTGTCGGCCGGTGTCGTCAACCCGCAATCGTGTCCCGTGTCCCGGAGGTCGGCGATGGACATTCCCGGCGTGATCCCGCACCTGGTGGTGAAGGGGGCGGCGAAGGCGATCGACTTCTACAAGGCGGCCCTCGGGGCCGAGGAGCTGGGCCGGCACGCGGTCGGGCCGGAGTTCATGCCCGGGACGGCGGCGGGTGACGAGCGGATCATGCACGCCACCCTGAAGATCAACGGGACGACGGTCTTCCTGTGCGATGACTTCCCGGACATGTGCGGGGGCGTTTCCCGGGCCCCGGCCGGGCCGAGCCCGGTGACGCTGCACGTCTGCGTCCCCAGCGCCGACGCGGCGATCGCCCGGGCGGCCGCGGCCGGGGCGACGGTGACGATGCCGGCCGAGGACATGTTCTGGGGCGACCGGTACGGCCAGGTCGTCGACCCGTTCGGCCACGCCTGGTCGTTCAGCCACCCGCTGGCCAACGCCGGGTGCAACGACTCGCCCGCCGAGGCCAAGGCGGCCTGACATGATGACCAGGGGCTCGCGCCCCTGGCTACACTCAGTCGCCGCTCCGCGGCTCCCGACGAACGGTCTTTCTCGGAGTCCCGGAGGGACGACTGACTGTAGCCAGGGGCGCGAGCCCCTGGTCCGGTCAGACGTGTTCGATCACCTCGTCGGCCGGGAACCGGACCTTGGGCAGCCCGGCGTACTTGTCGGCCGGGTGGCGGTAGCCGGCCGCCGCCAGGGCCAGCGACCCGAACCCCTGCGCCTTCAGGCCCAATATCTCGTCGAACTTCTCCGGCTCGAACCCCTCCATCGGGCAGGCGTCCACCCCGATCATCGCGGCGGTGGCTAGGAACACCCCCAGGGCGATGTACGTCTGCCGGGCGGCCCAGGCCGTCCCCTCCTCCGGCGGCCGGCTGGCGGCCCCGACGACCATCTTCCGGAACCCCTCCAGCGTCTCCGGCCCGACGTTCCGCACCCGGGCCGTGTGGGCGACGTGCCGGTCGGCGTCCGCGACCGTCGGCGGGGACTTGCCGCAGAAGACGACCAAGTGGGAGGCGTCGAGGACTTGGGGCTGGTTGTACGCCGCCGGGTGGAGCTTCTTCCGCACCTCCGGGTCGGTCACGACCACGAACCGCCACGGCTGCAACCCGGTGGACGACGGCGACAGGACCAGGGCCTGTTCGAGGACGGCCCACACGTCCGGGGGGATCGTCCGGGCCGGGTCGAACTTCTTGGTCGCGTACCGCCACCGCAGGGCGGCCAGGGCGGCTTCGGGCGGGACGGGGTGCATGGCCCGGTCCTCGTAGGGTGGGTCAAGTCTTCGCAGACCCGCCACGGCGAAGCACGGTGGGTCTGCGAAGACTTGACCCACCCTACGAAACCCAGCTAGGCCTTCCGGTCGTTCTCCAGCACCACCCGATACCGCGCCTTGCCGGCCCGGAGGTGGGCGAGGGCGTCGTTCACCTTCGACAGCGGGAACGTCTCGACCTGCGGGGCGATGCCGTGGCGGGCGCAGAAGGCGAGCAGGGCGGCCGTCGTGGTCGGGCTGCCGAGCGGCGACCCGGACACCGACTTCTGCCCCAGGATCATCGGGAACACCGGCACCGGCACGGGTTCGAGGACCGCCCCGACGAAGTGCAGCCGGCCCTTCGGGGCCAGGGCGTCGAGGTACGCCGGCCAGTTCAGCGGCACGTTGGCCGTCACCAGGATGAAGTCGAGCGACCCCTTCAGCTTGGCCATCTCCCCGTCGTCCTTCGAGTTGACGACGCGGTCGGCCCCGAGCCTCTTGGCCTCGTCGGTTTTTCCGGCCGACGACGAGAAGGCCACCACCTCGCAGCCCCACTTGTCCAGGAACTTCAGGGCCATGTGCCCGAGCCCGCCGATGCCGACCACCCCGACCCGGTGGGTCGGCCGGACATCGAACTGGACCAGCGGGTTGAACACGGTGACGCCGCCGCAGAAGAGCGGCCCGGCGGCGGCCGGGTCGAGGCCGGCCGGCAGCGGCAGGACCCAGCCGTTGTGGGCCCGGACGCGGTCGGCGAACCCGCCGTGCCGGCCGACGATGGTGGCCTCGGCGGCCGGGCACAGATTCTGGTCCCCGCCGACGCACTGCCGGCACTCCAGGCAGCTCTTCGAGTACCACCCGAGCCCGACCCGGTCGCCGACCTGGAGGGTCGTCACCCGGCCGCCGACGGCCGCGACGGTGCCGGCCACCTCGTGCCCCGGGACGAACGGGTACTTGGTCATCCCCCACTCGTTGTCGAGCATCGACAGGTCGGAGTGGCAGATGCCGCAGTGGGAGACCTCGATCTCGACCTGCTCGTCCCCGAGCGGGCCGGGGTCGTACTCGAACGGCTTCAGCTCGCCCTTCGGCTTGTCGGCGGCGTAGGCGCGGATCGGCGGCATGTCGCCCCTCCGGGTGGTGCCCTATTCCTAGCCGGCCCCCGGCCGCCGGACCACCCGCCCGGGGTGGCAGCCGGGCCGGGCGGGGTGGTACATTATCGGGGGTACTCGGGAGGATGGCCGATGGGCGTGGTGGCCGACAAGCTGATGACGGCCGAGGAGTTCGCCGCGAAGTACGACGACGCCCCGTTCGAGCTCGTCCGCGGAAGTGTGGTGCCGCTCGCCATGCCCGGTTCCAACTACCACGGCTGGGTGTGTGCCAAGCTCGCCCGCTACCTGGACGAGTTCGTCGAGGCCCACGCCCCCGGAGGGGCGGTCTGCTCGAACGACACCTATGTCGTGGTCGGGCGGAACCCGGACACGGTCCGCGGGGCCGATGTCGCCTACTGGCCGATGGCCAAGTTACCGGGCGGGAAGTTGACCTGGGGGCTGATCTACAACCCCCCGCACCTCTGTGCCGAGGTCGTCTCGCCGACGAACACTTGGTCCGACATCCTGACCAAGGTGGACGAGTACCTGGCGGCCGGGGTGCCGGTGGCGGTCGTACTCGACCCCGACACGCAGACGGCGACGGCGTACCGCAAGCCGAACGGCCACGGGGACGACGGCGGGCAGGTGTTCAAGGTCGTCGAAGACCTGACCCTGCCGGACATCCTGCCCGGGTTCTCGGTCCCGGTCCGCAAGTTCTTCGAGTAGCGGCCGGAACTCCCCGGGCCGATTACTTCTTCTCGGCGAAGGCGTACAAGGTCTTCCCGGTCCGGATGTAGATCACCCCGTCGGCGATGGCCGGGGTGGCCGCGATCCGGTCGTCGAGCGTCGCCGTGCTGACCTTGTCCGGCGACTCCCCGGCCTTCACCACCACGACCTTCTTGTCCAGCCCGCACAGGTAGAGGTGACCGCCGGCCGCGACCGGGCTGGCGTACACCGACCCGAGCCCGACCGCCTCGCCCTCGAACACCGGCTTGCCGGTCTTCACGTCCAACGCCGACAGCCGGGCCCGCATGTCGAGCGTGTAGACCAGGCCGTCGTAGGCGAGCGGGCTGGGGACGTAAGGTAGGCCCTTCGTGGCCGTCCAGGCGACCTTCTTGGTCACGTCCCCGGTCCCGCCCGGCGGCAGGGCGAAGGCGACGTTCTTCCCCCGGGCCATGAACGCCACCTGCTTGTCCCACTCGGCCCGGGTGATCTTCCCGTCCTTGTCCGGGTCGTTGCTGTCGAAGAACCCCTTGATCATCGTCTTCTCCGACCCCGCCCGGGTCAGGTGCCCGAGGTCGAGTTCCCCGGCCTCCTTCAGGATGTCGTCGAACGTCGGCACCTTGAAGTCGGCCTGGCCCGGGGCCCAGCCGGCGAACACCAAGTTCCCGCCGGCCACCACCGGGGTGGTACACGGGTAGGCCGGGCCGCCGGCCACCACCCACAGCTCCTTCCCGGTCGCCAGGTCGTACCCGTTCACCCGGAGCGAACCGGATACCACGACTTGCTTGCCCCCCGGCGTGTCCCAGACGCAGGCCGACCCCCACGAGGTCTGCACCCCCTCCCGCTTCGCGTCCCACGCCTTCGACCCGTCTTTCAGGTCGAGGGCCAGGAGCCGGGCGTCGGTCCGCTGGTCGCGGAGGAGCAGGACCTTGCCGTCGGCGATCACGGGCGAGCTGCCGGTGCCGAAGTCGTTGTTGGTCTGGGTGACGGGTAGCTCGTGCCGCCACCGCTCGTTGCCGGCGAGGTCGTAGCAGAACAGACCGCACGACCCGAAGTAGCTGACCACCCGCTCGCCGTCGGTCGCGGGCGTGGAGGAGGCCGGGCTCGCCTCGGTCTTGTGGTACGCCTCGATGGCCTTGGCCGGGGCCTCCTTCCGCCACAGCTCCTTGCCGTCGGCCGTTGCGTAGGCGATCGTGTACAGCTTGCCGCCGTCGAACGCGGTCAGGAACAGCTTGTCGCCG
>JAIEQN010000479.1 GCA_019747685.1 Gemmataceae bacterium | reverse complement strand
GGTCCGGGTCCTCCGGCGAGGCGGGCGTCCTCACCGCCCGTTGTACCCGGACCCGATTTACGAGACAGACCCTAGTCATGCTCTGCGGCCAGGACGCCGGGCGGTTCAAGAGCGGCGACAGGTGCGCCGTCAAGGTCACGTCCATCGACCCGTCCCGGAGGAAGGTCACGGTGGCCTTGGCGTCATAAGCGCCGACCTCGTGCCGCCTGATGTCCGCCGTCCGAAGGACGTACAGAGTGGGACTCGCACTCGGCTTCTTGTCGCCGCCCACATCCCGTGACGACCTGAACCGGCCCACGTCGCCCGGTGTCGGGAGAGGATAGAATCGCACCGGCACGGTTCAGGGTAATCACCATGAGCTTCTTACGCCGACTATTCGGGGGCAAGGCCGACGACGGCGGCGACCAGCCGCCCACGATGCCGTGGGACCAAGGCCCCTCGATCTTGGAGTTCGTCCGCTCTCACGTCACCGAGGGCAAGCCGGGGATGTCGGACGACGGCTACACGCTCCCCGACGAGGACCGCCTCAACCAAGGCTCGAAGCTGCGGTGGGCGGCGGGGGCGTGGGACGGGGTGACGACGCACCACATGGGGGCGGGGCAGGACGAGGAGGCCGTCCGCAAGACGGTGGAACTGGTCCTCGCCTACTCCCGGCAGCCGACGGCGGCGAACAAGGCTGCCGTCTACCGGCACGTCATCGCCGCACACGTCGTCTCGATCATTGATCCGGTCATCGAGGCGCTGCTCAACGAGAAGGGGATCGGCCACGACCGGCTGTACGAACTCGCCCGCTTCTTCGTCACCGAAGCGCCGGATCGGGAGCCGGTCAAGTTCGGGATCGCCCTGCTCGGCCTGTTCCGGCAGCCCGCCGAGACGGACCTGTTCCAGACGCTCGGTCGGCACGACGAGTTCACCCTGTTCTGCGCCGTCGCCCTCGCCAACTCGTCCGACGACCCCGACGAGGCGCTGTGGGTGCTGGCCCGCAGCGTCACCGGCTGGGGCCGCATCCATGTGGTCGAGCGGCTGGCCCGCACGGAGAACCCGGCGGTCAAGCGGTGGCTGCTCCGGGAGGGGTTCCGCAACTCGGTCATGTACGAGTACCTCGCCGCAACGTGCGCCAGGGCCGGGGGCCTGCTGGCCGCACTCAGCGAGGACGACGTGGACCGGGAACTGCTGACCGCCGCCGGGGAGATCATCCAGGCGCTCATCGCAGGCGGTCCCGCCGAGGGCATCGACGACTACGAGGACGCCCGCCCGGTGGTCGAGGCGTACCTGGGCCACATGGAGTCGTCCGCCGAGACAATCGAGGAATTCCTGCATGTGAACTCGGTCAAGTGCTACCTGGACGAAGACGACTCCCGCTGGGCGGGCCGCTACGAGGCCGGGTGGACCGCCGAGTGTCGGGACCGCCTCCGCTCGCTGTGCGACTCGATCCTGGGTCGCCCCGAATGGGTCGGGAAGGTCCGGGCCGAGTTGGGCAGTGAGGGCGAACTGGCTTTCGCCCACGCCGACCAAGCGGCCAAGGCGCTGGGCATCGACACCTGGGACATCCACTGGCGGCGGTTGCGGGAGAAGCCGACCGATCCGGGCCGGTGGTATCACGTCATGGCCCGGTGCGACGAGGACCGCATCGGGGCGGTGATGGAGTTCGCCGAGGCGAACATCGACCTGTCCGGGATTGCGACGGGGCCGGGGGACGAGCTTGGGCTGGGCCGGGGGTTCGAGCCGCACTCGTGCCTGGATTACGTCCTCCAGGAACTCCGGCGGTTCCCCGGATGGGGGACAAGGCTCATCGAGGCCGGGCTGCGGAGTCCGGTCGTCAGGAACCGGAACATGGCGGTCGCCGCCCTCGCCGCTTGGTCACGAACCGAATGGCCGGGCGGACTGGCGGAATCGCTGGAGCGGGCAGCCCGCTGCGAGCCGAAGGACGACGTGCGGGACCGGATGGAGAAGACCCTGCGAGGAGAGCCGCTGTCCCCGTGACCCGAACGGATCAGGTGAACGATGCCCTTCGATGAAACCCTCGCCGCCCGCATCCGGGACGCCCTGGCCCGGAAGAAGGGCGTCGAGGAGAAGAAGATGTTCGGCTGCATCTGCTTCCTGCTCAACGGCCACGCCCTGGCCGGGGTCTGGAAGGACCGGCTCATCGCCCGCCTCGGCCCCGACGAGGGGGAGGCGGCACTTCTGGAGACGCACGTCAGACAGTTCGACATCACCGGCAGGCCGATGAGGAATTGGGTGGCGGTCGAGCCGGAGGGCGTCGAGGACGACCACCAGTTGAAGGCGTGGATCGAGCGGGCGGTGAAGTTCGTTCGGACACTGCCGAAGAAGTGAGCCAGGAGAACATCCAACGATGGCGATGCCGCCGATCCTCGTCGCCGACCTTTTCCCCGAATTCACCCGCCGCCTCGTAGAGTTGCTGCGGTCGCTGTCCGCCGAGGAGTGGCAACTGCCGACCGTCAGTTCCCGCCGCACCGTCAAGGACATCGCCAGCCACCTGCTCGACGGGAGCCTGCGGCGGCTGTCCATGCAACGGGACGGCTACCGCCCGGCGGACGGACGGAGCCAGCCACAGCCGGGGGAGCCGCTGGTGGACTTCCTGAACCGGCTCAACGACGAGTGGGAGACGGGGACCGGACGCCTCAGCCCGAAGGTGCTGGTCGATATGATCGAGTGGGCCGACGCCCAACTCGCCGACCTGTTCCGGTCCCTCGACCGCCACGGCGAGGCAATCTTCCCCGTGGCTTGGGCGGGCGAGGAGCGGTCGGAGAACTGGATGGACGTGGCGAGGGACTACACCGAGAAGTGGCATCACACGCAGCAAATCTTCGACGCCACAGGTCGCCCCAGCACCCTCCTCACCCGGCGGCTGGGCCACCCGTGCCTGGACACCTTCTTGCGGGCCCTATCGTTCACGTTCAGAGAGGTCGATGCCGCCGTGGGCAGCCTCGTGACCGTGGCCGTCACCGGCGAGGCGGGCGGCAACTGGCACGTCGAGCGGCAAGAAGGCGGCTGGGCGCAGGTCGTCGGCCCGCCCAGGTCGGCGGCGGCGACCGTGACGATGGACCAGGACACGGCCTGGAAGCTGGTGACGAAGCGCCGCAGCCGGGGGGCGAATCTGCGACTGTTCCCAGCCATTCGGATCACGGGCGATGAGGCGCTCGGCCTGCACGTCCTCGATATGGTTTCGGTGATGGCGTGACGGCGTAGGTGTCGGTCGGGGGAAGAAGATGGTCGAGTTCCAGAAGGCGATCCCGATCCTCCGCATCTTCGACGTGACGAAGGCGAAGGAGTTCTACGTCGGCTTCCTCGGATTCACGGTCGATTGGGAACACCACTTCGAGGAGAACACCCCGGCGTACATTCAGGTGTCGAGGGCGGGGCTGACACTGCACCTGTCCGAGCATTACGGGGACGCCTGCCCCGGCTCGACCGTGTTCGTCTGGATGACCGGGATCGAGGACTTCCACCGGGAGATCACCGGCAAGAGCTACAAGTACCTGCGGCCCGGCATCGAGACGACCTTCTACAACTCCAGGTCCGTCGAGGTCATCGACCCGTTCGGCAACCGCATCCGGTTCAATGAAGACCTGAAGGCGGACACGACACGAGGAACGAGTTCATGAGCCACCTGCCCACCATCAACACCCCACCCCAGGGCCGCACCGTCGCCGTCGTCAGCGACGTGTACCGCTTCTTGACGACCGGGGAGGAGACGAACGGCAAGTATGCCCTTTGGGAAGCTCTCGTACCTCCCGGCAGTGGGCCACCCCCGCACGTTCACAGCCGGGAGGAGGAGGGGTTCTACGTCCTCGAAGGCGAGATCACGTTCACGGTCGATGGCGAGCGGGTCGTGGCGAAGGCCGGGACGTTCGCCAACATGCCGGTCGGGACGCCGCACAGCTTCAAGAACGAGTCCGGCCGCCCGGCGAGGTTGCTCATCTCCGTCGCTCCCGCCGGGCTGGAGCAGATGTTCTTCGAGGTCGGCTTGCCGCTGGCGGAGGGAGCGACGACGGCCTCGCCGCCGACGAAGGGCGAGATCGAGAGGCTGCTGGCGGTTGCGCCGGGGTACGGCATCGAGGTTCTTCTGCCGGGGCATTGAGTCGGACGACGGGCCAGAACAGGTGACGACGATGAAATCATCGGTCGATGACATCCGGCGGCGGTTCGACGCCGACGTGGAGCGGTTCTCCAACCTCGACACCGGCCAGTCGGCCACGGTCGATGCGCCGCTGGCGATGGCGCTCGTCGCTCAGGCGGCGGCGGTGACGACCCCGCACGCCCGCCACGTCCTCGACGTGGGCTGCGGGGCCGGGAACTACACGCTCAAGCTGCTGGAGCAGCTTCCGAACCTCGATGTCACGCTGATCGACCTGAGCCAACCCATGCTCGACCGGGCCACGGAGCGGGTGGGCCGAGCGACCACCGGCAGGGTCCAGGCACTCCAGGGCGACATCCGGGAGGTCGAACTCCCCGACCAGGGGTTCGACATCGTGCTGGCCGCTGCGGTCCTGCACCACCTGCGCACCGACGCCGAATGGCGGGACGTGTTCACGGCGTTCCACCAGACGCTGCGGCCCGGCGGCTCGATCTGGATATTCGATCTGGTCGAGAGTTCGATCCCGGCGGTCCAGGGACTCCAGTGGCGGCGGTACGGCGAGTACCTGACCGGCCTGAAGGACGACGCCTACCGGGACCATGTGTTCGCCTACGTCGAGCAGGAAGACACGCCCCGCCCGCTCCTGTTCCAACTCGACCTTCTGCGAGCGGTCGGCTTCGCCCAGGTCGATGTCCTACACAAGAACGTCTGCTTCGCCGCCTTCGGCGCCGTGAAGGGCTGACCGGCGGCGCTGCCCTGTTGCGGGCGAGGACGACCATGCACTACGACTTCATCGCCATCCCCGACGCCGACGTGCCGCAGGCGGTCGAGCCGGTCTTCCAGCACGTCGTCACGACCTACGCCAGCGAAGCGAACAAGACGGTGGGCGTGTGGCGGGCCGTGCCGGACGACCTCCTCGACTTCAGGCCGCACGAGAAGACGAACCCGATCCGCACGATCCTGGTCCACCAACTCCTCTCCGAGCGCCGCTTCTTCGCTCAGTTCGTCGGCACGGAGGAGCCGCCGGTCGAAGAACTGCTCCCGGCTGGCGAGAGGCCCGTCGTGAGCGCCTACCTCGACAAGTACATCGGGCTGGTGAAGCAACGGTTGCCCCAACTCGCCCGTGGCACGGCCCCGTGGTGGTTGGAGCAGCGTCCCTTCTTCGGCGGGTTGCAGCGGGAGCGGATTTGGGTGTTCTGGCGGCGGGTGCTGCACACCTGCCACCACCGGACGCAAGTGCAGGCGTGGCTGCGGCTGGCCGGGCGGCACGTCCCGGCGATCTACGGCCCGTCCGGGGACGTGACGTGGGCCGAGGCCGACCCGACGTATTCCCCGGAGGCGGCGAAGCGGGGACCGATCTGACCCTGCCGCCCGGACTGAGCGGCCTGCGCCGATCTGACGCAGGGGTTCCGGCTTCCCGACTGCGTTCTTCACCGTTCACCAGCCGGGGACCGTCTTGACTCCATCTATTACACCGAATAGTGTATCTGTGTAGCCTCCTGGAGGCCCGATGAAGACGAAACCGCCGAAGCGGACGGGCGCCGAGTGCTGCACGACGCCCGCCCTGAAGGACCGTCCCCTGCTGTCGCCGGTCCAGGCGGGCGGGCTGGCGGCGGTGTTCAAGGTGCTGGCGAACGACACCCGGCTGCGGCTGCTGCACGCCCTGGTCCGGGCCGATGAACTGTGCGTCACCGACCTCGCCGCCTCGGTCGGGATGAAGCCCCAGGCCGTCTCCAATCAGCTTCAGCGCCTGTCCGACCTGGGCATCGTGGAGTCCCGGCGGGACGGCAACAGCATCCACTACCGGCTCGTGGACCTGTGTGTGCGGTCCCTGCTCGACCAGGGGTTGTGCCTGATGGAAGAGGTCAGCGGCCTGGGCCGTGGCCGGAGGGGGACGGGCTGCTCATGACGCACGGGATGCGCAGGCTGGCGGCAGAAGTGTTCGGCACGTTCGCCCTCATCTTCGCCGGGACGGGGGCCGTCGTCATCAACGACGTGAGCGGCGGCACGGTGTCGCACGTCGGGGTCGCCCTGACGTTCGGGCTGGTCGTCCTGGCGATGGTTTACGCCCTCGGCGACGTGTCCGGCTGCCACCTGAACCCCGCCGTCACCCTCGGCTTCTTCGCCGCCCGGCGGTTCGAGGGCCGGTGGGTCGCCCCGTACATCGCCAGCCAGTACGCCGGGGCGGTCGCCGCCAGCCTAACCCTTCGGCTCCTATTCCCGACCCACGCCACGCTCGGCGCTACCCTCCCGGCGGGGGACGCCCTCCAGTCGTTCGTGCTGGAGGTCATCCTGACACTGATCCTGATGTTCGTGATCCTCAGCGTCTCGACCGGCTCGAAGGAGAAGGGCGACCTGGCCGGGGTCGCCGTGGGGTCGGTGATCGCCCTGGAGGCGCTGTTCGCCGGGCCGATCTCCGGGGCGTCGATGAACCCGGCCCGCTCGCTGGCCCCGGCCCTCGTGTCCCTGCGGCTCGAACACCTGTGGGTCTACCTCGCGGCCCCGGTCCTGGGAGCCTGCGCCAGCGTCCTCGCCTGCCGGTGCATCCAGGAGCCGGGGTGCTGCTCCGAGCAGCCGTCGTGTCAGGCCGAGTCCGTCCTTACGGAGAAGTGAGCCATGAACCTCGATGAGTTCATCACCGTGCTGACGGGGAACCCCCACGCCGCCCTGCACCTGATGCTGCCGGACGGGTCGTTCGTCCCGGCCCACTTCCACGCCACCGAGGTCGGGCGGGTCCAGAAGGACTTCATCGACTGCGGCGGGACGAGGCGCTCGACCTCGGCGTGCGTGTTGCAGGTGTGGGTCGCCGACGACACCGGCCACCGGCTCGACACCACCAAGCTCGCCAAGGTCATCCAGATCGGCGCTCCCCTCTTCCCCTCGCTGGCGATCCCGGTCGAGGTCGAGTACGAGCAGGGGGCCGTCTCCCAATACCCGGTCCAGCAGGCCGAAGTCACCCCGTCTGGTGTTCTGTTGCATCTCGGCTCCAAGCACACGGCCTGTCTCGCCCAGGACCGCTGCGGCGTCGGGGCGGTGGAGACGACGTGCTGCCCGACGCCGGGCTGCTGCTAACCGGCCCACACTACCTTCGAGAGCGACACGATGGGTACGACCAAGCGGATTCTGTTCGTCTGCGTGGAGAACTCGAACCGGAGCCAGATGGCCGAGGCGTTCGCCCGCATCCACGGGGCCGGGAAGGTGGAGGCCCACAGCGCCGGGTCCAGACCGTCCGGGCGGGTGAACCCGAAGGCGGTCGAGGCGATGCGGGAAGTCGGGTACGACCTGACCACGCACACGTCGAAGGGGCTGGACGGGTTCAACGGCACGGCGGTCGAGGTCGCCGTCACGATGGGCTGCGGGGACGAATGCCCGCTGGTCCTCGCCGGGCGGCGGGTGGACTGGCAGATACCCGACCCCAGGGACATGACGCCGGACGAGTTCCGGGGCGTGCGGGATTTGATCGAAGCGAGGGTGAAGGAACTGATCGCCTCGCTGTAGGAGGTGGAACCGAGGTCGTCATCGAGACGACTCCCGGCCTACCGCAGCACGAGGACGGCCTCCTCGCACGCCGGGTAGCGCTCGGTGGCGGGCGAGTGGCGGACTCGCTCGATGACGAAGCCGCACTTCTGGAGTACCCGCAGGGACGCCCCGTTGCCGGTGGCGGCGGTGGCGACGAGCGGACGTTTGCCGACTTCCCGGAGCAGCAGTTCCAGCGCCCGGCTGGCGATCCCCCGCCCCCAATACGCCCGGTCGATCCAGTACCCGACGTGATCCTGGCCGTCCGCCGGGAAGCACGAGATGTTCCCGATCACCTGCCCGTCGAGCAGGACGGCCCTGGTGGTGTTCGCCGCATCGCCCAGCACCTTCGCCCAATGCGAGTCGAACGCCTCCCGGCTGCGGGGGATCGTGACCGCCATGCGGTTCGCCTCCAAGTCGAGTTGCATCTCGTACATGCGGGGGAGGTCGCCCGCCTCGACCGCACGGGGCCGAACACCCTCGCCCGCCTCCGGCTGGCCGCTCTCCGGCTTCTGAGCGATGAGGTAGACGTGGGATTCGGGGTACTGGTCGTACTCCAGGTGGCGGCAGACGCAGCCGGCTTCGGCCAGAACGTGTAGGGTGGCGGGAATGCCGAGCGTGGCGTGGTACATGGGCGGTCCCATGTGCGAGTCCCGCCGCTCATCCGGGGCGTCCGTCCCGCCGGTCGTGAAGACGATGACCCCGCCCGCCGCCAGCCCCCGGCAGAGCTTCGCCAGGACCGCCGCCTGCCAGTCCAGCGGGACGTGCCACACGCTGTCCCACGCCACGATCAGGTCATACGTCCGGGGCAGTCCCCACTGGCAGATGTCGGCCTGGAACAGCCGGGCCGTTGGATGCCGGTGGCGGGCGAGGGCGACCATCGCCGGGGACACGTCGATGCCGTCCGTGGCGAGGCCGTGCCGGGCCAACAGGTCGAAGCAGCGGCCCGTTCCGCACCCCACGTCCAGGGCGAACCGCTTGCGCTTCACGAAGGCAACGGCCCGCTCGATCTGAGCGAACCCGTAGGTCGAAACGTCGAGCCACTGCTCGGCGATCCGGTCGTAGCTGGCGGCAACTTGTTCGGGGGTCATGCGTCCGCCCGCTCCACCAGATGCCCGGCGGCACGCAGGGCGGCGACCGCCGCCGGGAACTCGGCCTCCTTGACGAGCAGGTAGTCGGTGTCGAACGTCGAGACGGCGAACACGCCGACGCCTGCCTTGGCTATCGGGGCGGTGAGCGAGGCCAGCACCCCGACGAGGGTGAACGGCATCGCCCCGGCCACCCGCAGGCAGCGCCAGCCGACCTCGGCCTGCGTCCCGGCGGGGACCGCTTCTTGCCGACACACCACCGACAACTCGTCGCCCGTGCGGGTGACGCTGAACACGTCGCCCGCCGTCGCCCACGCCGGGACCGCCGAGCCGGGCGGCAGCTTGCAGACGGCGAACCGTCCCACGACTTCAAGCAGCGTGAGCGGCGGGGTGGCGAGGCCGGGCGGTCCCGGCACGGCGATGAACGCCTCGCCCGCCCGCACGGTGATCGGCTCCTGCAAGTCCACCCAGCCGCCGTCGCCCACGCCCGCCGTCGCCAGCAGGCCCAGCCGCTCGCCGCTGCCGGGGTCGATCTTGTAGACCGCCACCCGCCGTCCGGCCTCGACGCCCTCCAGGTGGAAGCGGGGGATGATCCGGTCGTCGGCGAACCGAAAGGTGAAATGTGGTTCTTCGTACAGCGGCAGCATGTTGTCAGCGACCCTTTCCTACATCACCCCGACCGTCAGCGGTCCTCCCGCCTATCACCCGGCTCGCCCTCGTCGGCCTCGTTCCTGGGGCGGTAGCCGTCGCAGCGCACGACCGGCTGGGGCGGGTACTTCGGGTAGGCGGCGTCCGTGAGCGACAACTCGCACAGCAGGAACCTGGACCTCGCCGTGCGGACTTCCCGGACGTTCCCGCAGGTTTCGCACAGGCTCCGCATCACCACTCCAGGTCTAGCCGCCCGCTCCCGTCCGAGCCGCCATCGCCCGCTTGCGCTCCGCCGTGTACTTCCACCACGGCCTCTTCGGCGCCCCTTCCATGTACCGGACGGCGGCGATGAAGGTGTCGAGCAGGCACGGGTCGTGGCGGTGGCCGGTGATCCGGCACAACTCGTCGTACAGCGCATACGGGTCACGTCCGGGCAACCCGGCGGGCAACGTGATTCCCAACCGCCGGAGGTCGGCGGCGACGGCGGGGCCGACGTTCGGGATGTCCTCCAGCCGGGCGACCTCCCGGACACCCTTCGCCGGTTTCTGCTTCTGCTGGGCCATCTTCAACTTCTGCCGCCGGTCCATCGCCTTGATCGCCGCCTCCCGCTTCAGCGCCGAGCTTTGGTCCGGCTGGGCTTCCTGGTAGACCAGTTCGACCGGCAGGCGGCTGCGGGTGTACCTCGATGCGGTCCCGTCGTTGTGCTGCCCGCAGCGCCGGTCCACGTCCTTGGCGATGCCGGTGTAGAGTGAGCCGCCGGCGCACCGCACCATATACACAAACCACTCGTCGCCAGACGGTCGGACCTCCGGCCTGCGGGCCTTTCTCGGCATCGAGCTAAAATACCCCTTGTTCGTCCGGCAGGCTGCGCCGCCCATGTTGCTGAAGTGAGGCTCGACGTGGCGAAGACGAAAAAGCCGACCACCATCGACGGCTACAGATCGCAGTTCCCCGGCGACGTTCGGGCCGTCCTTCAAGACGTGCGGGCAACGATTCGCCGTGCTGCGCCCGACGCCGAAGAGGTCATCGGCTACCAGATGCCCGCCTTCCGGCAGCACGGGATTCTGGTCTACTTCGCAGCGTGGAAGAGCCACGTCGGGCTGTACCCGCCGATCTCCGGCGACCCGGCCATCGAGAAGGCCGTCGCCCGCTACGCCGGGCCGAAGGGCAACCTCCAGTTCCCGCTCGCCGAGCCGATGCCGCTCGCCCTGATCGAGCGGGTCGTGCGGCTCCGGGTGAAGCAGGACACGGCGAAGGCGACGGCGAAACGGGGCAAGAGGTCGAAGGCGACGGGCAAGCCGGGGGCACCGAAATGACCGTCGAGATCATCGAGTCGCCGATCCAGTTCCACCTGTACGGCGTCGGCGGCGTGGTCAAGGGCGAGCGATACGGCGAAGTCGGGCTGCGCCTGATGAACGAGATGTGGGGGGCGGTGAAAGGGGCCGGGATTCCGACGACGGGCATCAACCATTGGGTCTACCTGCCCGACGACCGGATGTTCGTCGGCGTCGAACTCCGCAGCCCCCCGCCGCCCCCGGCCCCCGACCTGCTGGAGCCGCTGGAGTTCGAGTTGCCGAGATACCTGAAGCACGTCCACGTCGGGCCGTATCAAGAGTTGCAGCAGAAGTGGAAGGACTTGAAGGCCCTGCTCGCCGCTCGTGGCGAGGTCATCGGGTCGCCGTCGTTGGAAGTGTACGGCCACCACTGCGACGACCCGGCGAAGTCGGAGACGACGATCCTGATCGGCCTCCGGGCGAAGTCGGCGTGACCGGGGCGGGCCGGAGCGGCCGCCGGTTCAGCCACGGCCCGCTCACAAGTCCCGTGGCCCTTCCTCGACCGCCGGGGCGTCCACTGTCTGCTCGACCTCCCTGAGCAGTCCGTTCAGATCGAGCCGCCGGGTGAACATCGCCAACTCGCCTTGAGGCGTTCGGGGCCACGCTTCCGGCGGGCGGTCCCAATACAGTTCCAGGCCGTTGTCGTCCGGGTCACGCAGGTACAGCGCCTCGCTGACCCCGTGATCGCTGGCCCCGTCGAGCGGAATGCCTGCGTCGATCACACGCCGCAGGGCCTCGGCCAGCGCCCTTCGAGTCGGGTACAGGATGGCCGTGTGGTAAAGGCCCGTCGTCCCCGGCGGCGGGGGCGACCCGCCCCGGCTCTCCCAGGTGTTCAACCCGACGTGGTGGTGGTAGCCACCCGCCGACACGAACGCCGCCTGCGACCCGTACCGCTGGGTGATCTCGAAGCCCAACACGCCGCAGTAGAACCCCAGCGCCCGCTCCAGGTCGGCCACCTTCAGGTGGACGTGGCCGATGCGGACGCCCGGATCAATCGGATGGTGTTGCTCGCCCGTGGTCATGGTGTCACCCCCTGCGGCCCGCCGCCGACTCACGCTCGATCACGGCCTCCAGCGTCTCCCGGCCCTGCAACCCGGTCAGCACTTGGTCGCCGATCACGAACATCGGGACGCCGGTGACGCCCGCCTCCTCGTAGGCGTGCCGCAGCGCCCGCCGGTGGGCGTCCCGGTACTTGCGGCTCCTCAGCGCCTGCTCGAACTCCGTCTCGTCCAGCCCGACCTCGCCCGCCAACTTCGTTAGCACGCCGAAGTCGCCGATGTCCCGGCTCTCCACGAAGAAGGCGACCAGGACACGGTGGTTGTACTCGTTGCCCCGCCCGTGTTCCCTGGCGTACTGGTAGCCCTCGAAGGCAAGGTGCGAGTGCGGCTGCGGCGACACGGTAGGTAACTTGATCGGCACGCCCATCTGCCGGGCGATGGGGTAGACCGACTGCCGCCACGCCCGCTGGAGGTAGTCGCCTTCGGGCCGCAGCGTCTCGTGCGGTTCGGGCCGAAGCTCGAACGGCATCCACTCGACCTCGACATCCTTCCCCCGGACGGCCTCCCGTAGCGGAAACTCCGCTTGGTAGCAGAACGGTCAGACGTAATCCGAGTACACCCTGATCTTCACCGTCATGACGGCCTCCACTCTCGCTCGCCTGGGCCGAGTCCTGGCCCGGCTGTCTACTGCTTCCATTCTACCTGTGGGTGTTCCCCGGCGGGCGGAAGCGGCTCCGGGGTAGAATTCTGTAGAGGGAGGGCTGACCTTGGCGAACCCCCGCGAGCGTGTGGCGGAGAACGCCCCCGGCGACTTCTTCGTGGACTCGACCTGCATCGACTGCGACACCTGCCGCCAGATTGCCCCTCGTGTGTTCGGGCAGGCGGCTACCACGTCGTTCGTGAAGGCCCAGCCGACCGCTGGGGCCGACCGGCGTGTTGCGATCCAGGCACTCCTGGCCTGTCCCACCGGCTCCATCGGCGACCTGGGCGATGATGACGTGAAGGCCGTGGCCGACGACTTCCCGCTCCCGGTCGAGGGGTCGGTGTACTACTGCGGGTACAACTCCCCGAAGTCCTACGGCGGGAACAGCTACCTCGTCCGCCACCCGGCGGGCAACTGGCTGATCGACGCCCCGAAGTTCGTCGCCCCGCTCGTCCGGCGGCTGGAGGCGCTCGGCGGAATCACCCACGTCTTCCTGACGCACCGGGACGACGTGGCCGACGCCGACCGCTACGCTGCCCACTTCGACGCCCGCCGGGTCATCCACCGGGACGAGTTGTCGTCGCAGCCGGGTGCGGAGGTCGTTCTGGACGGCGAGGGGCCGTGGGAGTTAGCCCCCGGCTTCCTCGCCGTCCCGACGCCGGGCCACACGAAGGGCCACTGCGTATTGCTGGTGCAGGACCGCTTCCTGTTCACCGGCGACCACCTGGATTGGGACCGGGACCGGGGACGGCTCGCTGCGTCGGAGGATTACTGCTGGTACTCGTGGCCGGAGCAGGCGGATTCCATGCGGCGGCTGGCGGATTACCGCTTCGAGTGGGTGCTGCCCGGCCACGGCCAGCGGGTGCATCTGCCTGCCGACGAGATGCGGGCCGAAGTCCTGCGGCTGGCCGACGAGATGCGGAGCAGCGACCGCTGAACGGCGTCAGCCGGTCGCCTCGTACTTCTCCTGGTGCAGCTTCTTCTGGCGGACGTACTCCGGGTGCTGGCGGGCGGCGACGTAGCGTTCGTAGAACACCGCAGCCGCCTGCGCCTTCTCGGCGTCCTCCGTCCGGGGCAACTCCTTGCCGGTCGTCTTGACGTACTTCCGCCCGCCCTTGTGGTTGGCGTACCGCCTCGCCCTGGTCCAGCCCATCTGAAGGAACTTGCGGGCCATGTCCGCTCCGGGGAAGTCTCGGCCTTCAGGTACGCCAGGAACATCCTGTAGATCGTGGCGGACGACTTCTTCGCCTCGGCGACCGTCTTGAATCTCCAATGCGGCAGGATTTCGCCCTTGTACGGCTCAACCAGCAGCACGCCCTGCTCCCCCTTGCCGATGCGGTAGAGGTCCGGGCGCTGGCGGAAGTCGGTCGTCTTGAAGTCGAGCGTGTAGTCGAACACGGCGCTGTCTCCGGCCCGGCGGCTCATCGTCTACCCCGATAAAATACCCGCCGACCGAGCGACCGTCGCACGCAGGGACCAGCGATGCCCGTCCACGACCGAGGCAGCTTCGAGAACCTGTACGCCGGGCAGCCCCGGTGGGAGATCGGCAGGCCGCAGAAGGCGCTGCTCGACGTGACCGACCGGATCACCGGGTCGGTCCTCGACGCCGGGTGCGGCACAGGCGAGAACACCCTCTTCTTCGCCAGCCGGGGCCAGCGGGTGACGGGCATCGACTTCCTGGCCGAGCCGATCACGTTGGCGAAGCGGAAGGCAGCCGAGCGGGGCCTGACGGCCACGTTCCTGGTCATGGACGCCCTGGCCCTCAAGGAACTGCCAGAGGTCTTCGACAACGCCATCGACTCCGGGCTGTTCCACGTCTTCTCGGACGACGACCGGCGGCGCTACGTCGAGGGGCTGGCGTCGGTACTGAGGCCGGGCGGTCGGCTGTTCCTGCTGTGCTTTTCGGATGCCGAGCCGGGCGACCAGGGGCCGAGGCGAGTGGCGAGGAAGGAGATTGAGGACGCCTTCGCCCAGAGCTGGGTCGTTGAAAGTATCGAGCCGTCCCGGTACGAAGTCCGGCCCGACCCAAACGACAGTAGCTACAAGGATGGCGGGCCGAGGGCCTGCTTCGTGGTGGCGAAAAAGGCAGTGTGAACCTCAGGTTGTCATGCTGGTGGCTCGGTGTGCTATGCCGCCGTGTTGGTGATTCGCATCTTCGGGCCTCCGACTCCGTGGACGGCAGACCCCCAGCTTTATCGGATTTTTGGTTCAGTTTTGTCGGATTTTTGGGTTTCTAGCCTGTTTTCATCGAGTCGCTATGATGTCGCAAGTTGTTGCTTGTTGGTAGCTTGGGAATTATTCAGCGGAACCGATGCTGGAATCCCTCCCTCTCCGCTTGCCCGTCGCCGCCGGCGGTCGCAACCCCCTAGCATCCCGGCGGTCCGACCTGACCTCCCGTCGGGCTGTTCTCTTCTCACTCACCGTCCCGGTTGAACCCGGTTATTCGGTTCCGCGACCGGGTGCGGCCGCCCGTCGCCGACACCGGCCAGGACTCGCGGCCCGGGGGCCGCCGGCTACTGACCTCGCACCGGCCGGCGGCCGCCGCCAGAATGGTTCCAGCCCGGGCATACACCCCGGGCCTGACGAATCCGGTCGCCGCCTGACACATCCGACCGCGGCCGAACAAATCCCCGTCCGAGAGACACCCGTCATGGTTTCCGCCGCCTTCGACCCCTGTCCGATGGACCGACTCGTCCCCCCGGCCGCCGCCGAACCGACCCGGTGGGTCTGGGACGGCTACCTGGCCCGCGGCAACCTCTCCCTCCTGACCAGCCAGTGGAAGGCCGGCAAGACCACCCTGGTCGCCGGGCTCCTCCGGGCGATGGCCGCCGGCACCCCGTTCCTCGGCCGCCGGTGCGTCGCCGGCCACGCCGTCGTCGTGTCCGAGGAGTCGCCCGCCCACTGGGCCGACCGGGCCCGGGCCCTCCCCCTCGGGCCGCACGCCCGGCTCGTCTCCCGCCCGTTCCCCCTCCGCCCGACGCTGGACCAGTGGTACGAGCTCGTCGGCCGAGTCGGGCGGCTCCGCGAGACCGGCCCGGTCGACCTCGTGGTGGTCGACCCGCTGGCCACCTTCCTGCCCGGCCGGTCGGACAGCGACCCGGCCGCCCTCCGCGACTTCCTGGACCCGCTGCGGCTGCTGGCCAAGGGCGGGACGGCGGTGCTGGTCCTCCACCACCCGCGGAAGGCCCGGGCCGAGGAGGGGAGCTCGGCCCGCGGCAGCGGGGCCCTGCTCGGGGCGGTCGACGTGGTGCTGGAGTTGCACCGGCTCGGCCAACTCCCGTCGGACGCCAACCGGCGGCGGCTGGTCGGGCGGTCCCGGCTGTCCGGGACGCCGCCGGTACTGGCCTACGAGTGGGTGCCCGGCACGCCGGAGTTCCGGGTGGTCGAGGACGTGTCTGGGACCCGGTTCCGGGAGAACTGGGAGGTCGTGCGGGGGCTGCTCGGGGGGCGGCCGGGGGCGGCGACCCACCGGGACCTGCTGGCCGACTGGCCGGCCGATCGGGTGCCGCCGTCGCCGGCCCTGTTGTACGACTGGCTCGGGCGGGCGGTCCGGGACGGACGGGCGGTGCGGTCCGGCGGCGGGACCAAGAACGCCCCCTTCCGATTCGCCCTCGCGTCGGACCAGCCGTGCCAGGGCCTCGCCGACCCACCGCCGTTGGAGTAGCCGCCCTGGGGTGAGCGAGGTCGGGTCGCCCGGCTCAGCCCAGAAGTTCTTCAACCAACTCTTCGACATCCCGGCCGGCCTCGGTCTCGGCCATGTGCTCCCGGACCCGCCGGCGGACGGCGGCGAAGTGCAGCCCGGCCGGGAGGTCCAGCCCGGCCACCAGCGTCTCCAGCTCGGCCCCCCGGTGCGACAGCCGGGCATGCAGGTCGTTCGCCGGGTCGTACAGCGGCACCGGGAGCTGCCAGATGTGCTTGTCGAAGTGCCGCTCGTCCTTGCCGTAACTCATGTACGGCCGGGCCAGCTCGGTGAACGCCGCCGCGTTCAGGACCGCGCACAGGTACTGGGCCTCGGCCGTCGACCGGAACGTCGCCCAGTACAGCCCGTGTTCGACCACCGCCCGGGGGTCCGTCACCCGGGCCGCGGCGAGGTGCATCCCGGAGGCGGTGTAGACGACCCGCTGCGGCTGGATCGGCAACTGCTGCGAGAGCTTGCCGTGGTAGTCGAGCTGTTCGGCCAGGGTCAACCGCTCGCTGGCCCGGTTCGCCTCCCACACCGCCTCGGCCTTCCGCCACCACTTGGCCAGCCCGGCGTACAGGTCGAGTGCGTCCGGGTCGGCGGCGAACAGCTTCTTGCGGTCGACCGGCAACACGGCCTCGGCGGTCGCGGCGACCCGGAACGGCAGGACGCTGCTCCCGAGCAGGACCGGGCGGATGAACTCCGTCTCGACCACCCCCTCCAGGTCGGGCAGCTCCTTCCACGGCTTCTTGTCGTTCGCCCCGCGGTGGGACCGGACGGCCGCCCGCCCGGCCGGCATCCCGAGTGGGCCGACCGGCTTGCGGGTAACGAAGAACAGGAGCCGGGGGAAGATGGTGGCCCCGTTCATGAACCGGTCGGCGTACTCGGACGCGGCGGCGTCGATCAGTTGGGCGGTTCCCGGGGTCTGGGTCAGGTGCGGGCGGACGGCGTCCCAGCCGAGGTTGGTGCCGGGCGGGAGCCGACCGGCCCACACTTCGACGGCGGCCGGGAGTGGCGCGGCCTGGTCGGCCCGGGTGCCGTGGAGGACGGCCGCCGCCCGGGGGAAGAAGTGCGGGCGGACCTTGCGGAGGTCCCAGGCCGGGTCGAACGCCAGGGTGAGCGGGGTGCCGGTGGCCGGGTCCTTGTACCGCCCGGCCCGCAGCCCGGCGAACTGCCCGCGGTCGACGGCGGCGTTCGGCAGGACCACCGCGAACCGCCCGCCGGGCTTCAGGAACCGCTCGGCGGCGAGCACCAGGAACAGCCCGGACAGGTCCTGGTGGGTGGCCACCTTGGCCCCGTGCCACAGCCCCCGGCCGTCGCTCAGCCGGCGGAAGGCGGCCTGCATCTTCGGGGTCATGAACCGGTAGGCCAGCCACGGCGGGTTGCCGACGATCACGTCCACCCGGTTCGGCGGGAGGGCCAGCCACCACGGCCGGGCCAGGTTCCGGACGTAGTAGCTCCAGACGTGGTCGCGGCCCTGGTCGTGCAGCTCGCACAGGGTCCGGAAGGTGGTGTCCAGGGCCGGCCGGGCGTCGGGCGGGATGTCGTGCCGCTGGTACAGGCCGGTCAGCTTGGGGACCGGACCGCCGGGCTTCCGGTCGACGGTCGCCGCCTCGGTCAACCCCTCGACCACTTGGTTGAACCGGGCGGTGTCATCGAGCAGGGCCTTGGGGAACCGCAGCTCGCCGGACGCCAGCTCCTTCCCGTCGGCGGTGGCGATGACCAGGTCGTCGCCGGAATGGAGGTCCCGGGCCTCCCGGTCCCACTCGATCGCGTCGCCGAGGAAGACGGGGACGTGAACCGGGCCGCGGTCCGGGCTCGTGAGCCGGCCCCGGCCGATGGCCAGGAGGTACGTCACCCGGGCGAGGGTGACGGCGACCGGGTGGAGGTCCATCCCGAGGACGTGCCCGGCGAGCCCGCCCAGGGCGTCGGGGAGCGTCAGCCCGGCGGCGTCGGCGGCGGCGAGGTACCGGCGGGCGGCGTGGAACAGGAACGTGCCGGACCCGCAGGCCGGGTCGAGTACCCGGACCGCGAGCGGGTCCGGGACGGCCGCCGCCACCACCCGCTCGGCCAGCCAGTCGGGGGTGTAGTACTCGCCCAGCCGCTTCCGGGTCGGGGCGGTGACGACCGACTCGTACAGGACCTTGAGGACGTCCCCGCCGACGGCGTCCCAGCGGAACCGGGCGACCCGCCGGGCCAGGGTGCGGACGAACGCCTCCCCGCCCGGGACGTAGGCCACCCAGTCGAAGAAGTCGGCCTCGACCACCCCGGTGATGCCGCTCTCCTCGAACTTGCTGCCGGCCAGGAGCGACGCCGGGGCGAGGTGGGCCGGGTCCAGGTCGAGCAGGGCGTGGGCGATCACCGCGGCCGTGTTCACCAGGTAGGTGTGCTCGACGAACAGGTCGTCGGAGTTGTCGAACGGGACGCCGAGGGCGGTGGTCAGGAGCTTGGCCCAGAGCCGCCGCTTCATCCGCACGGCGGCGTGGTCCCGGTGCCGGGCGAACAGGTCCCGGAGGGTGTCGCGGTCGAGCTGAAACGCCGAACTCCCTGCCCCCAGTCGGCGGCCGATCTCCCGCGGGGTGGCCGGGATGTCCCGGGCGGTGGCGAGGACGCCTTCGAGCCACACCAGCAGCCCCTCGGCGTCCGGCCGGGAGGCCACGAGCCGGAACTTGGACACCTCCCGGGGCGGCCCGTCGCCGGCCGTGGGGAGGGACAGGCACCGCCAGTCCGACCCGTCGGTGAGGACGCCGACGTACCGGAGGCCGGTCGCCTTCTGCCGCTCGGCCAGGTAGCCGCCGAGCTGCTTCACCGCGTCGTCGAAGGCGGTCCCGGCCGAGAAGTCCCGCTTGACCTCGACCAGGCAGCTCCCGGCCTCGATGTCGATCCGCCGCCGGACCCCGACCGGGCTTTCCAGGTCGGCGGTCACGAGGTCGCCGTCCGACAGCGAGAACGGGGCCGCGAGCAGGAGCTGGCGGATGTCCGCCTGGAGGGTGGCCTCCGACCGGGACGGGTCGCGGCGGGCGATCTGGGCGGTCAGCTCGGCAGGCGTCATTCACTCACCGCGGCGGGCAAGGCGCAAGGTGGTGAGGTATCGGCTTCCGGGGTGGGGTGACTTCCGTCGATCCGGGGGCAGCGGGGTACCCGTCGAGCGGGCGGGCCTACCGACCGGACAACCGGAAGCGACGCCGGCGACCGGACCGCATTCAGGTGGGCAACGAACGACTCGGCGACCGGCACGACCGGCAAAACCCTCACCCCGGACCAGGTTCGTCGCCGGTGAACAGGGGTACGCAATGTGTTGCGACGGGCGCGAGGTGGGTTTACCGCGGACGGGATGTCCCCCGGCGACCAACCGATAGGCTGATCGCGTGACCCAACACGTTGAGGGACGGCCGAAAGCGGCCGCCAGGATGGCCGTACCGAAGGTCGGCCTCGCTCTCGTCGGCCTCGTCCTGGCCGGGTGTGCCGCCCCGCCTGCGTGCGACCGGGCGGCGGTCAGCCGGAAGGTCGAGCGGCGGTTCGGCCAGCCGGTCGGCGGCGGCCCGCGGATCGACCGGGTGCTGGTCCCCGAGGGGCTGGAGGCCGGGCGGCCGCTGACCGAGGACCAGGCCGTCGTCCTGGCCCTGTGGAACAACGCCGCGTTCCACGAGGCCCTGACCGAACTCGACCTGACCCGCGCCGACCTCGTCCAGGCCGGGCTGTTGGCCAACCCCGAGGTCTTCTACTCGTGGCCGGTCTCCGGCCGCGACTTCCGCTACCTGTTCGACCTGCCGATCGAGGCCGTCTGGCTGCGGCCGGTCCGGCTCAAGGCGGCGGCCGCCGACAACGCCCGGGCGTGCGAGCGGGTCACCCAACTCGCCCTCGACCTGATCCGCGACACCCGGCTGGCCCACCTCGACCTGCGGCTCGCCCAGGACCAGGTGAAGGTGGCCGACCGGGCGGTCGAGTTGCGGGGCGGGATCGCCAGGCTGGCCGAGGCCCGGCTGGCGGCCGGGGAGGCGAGCGAGTTGGAGGCGTCCACCGCCCGGATCGACGCCCTCCAGGCCGAGCAGGACCGGATCCGGGCACGGGGCGAGGTGGGGGCGGTCCAGGAGCGGCTCCGCAACCTGACCGGGCTGTCCGGGTTCGCGTTCCCGCTGACCACAGTGGATACGCCGTTCGACCCCCGGATCGACACGCCGGTCGAGGAACTGGTCGCCGAGGCGGTGGCCGCCCGGCCGGACGCCGCGGCCGCGGCCCTCGCCGCCGACGCGGCCGCCGAGCGGGTCCGGGTC
>JAIEQN010000181.1 GCA_019747685.1 Gemmataceae bacterium | reverse complement strand
GCGAACACGTCGGCGTTCGGGCTGGTGCTGGCCCCGTGGACGAACCGGGGGTTGGAGAACAGGTTGGCGGTGCCCCACAGGAGCTTGATGCCGGTCCGGTCCTGGGCCTGCTCGAGCTTCTTGGCGACGGCGTCGAGGTCGCGGTTGGCCTCGGCCAGGGACTTCCCGCCCGGGGCCACGTCCCGGTCGTGGAAGCAGTAGTACGGGACGCCGAGCTTCTCCATGAACTCGAACGCCACGTCCACCCGCTTTATGGCCATGTCCAGCGAGTCGGTGCCGTCCTCCCACGGGCGGTCGGCGCAGCCGGGGCCGAACGGGTCGCCGCCGGTCCCGCGGAAGGTGTGCCAGTAGGCCACCGCGAACCGCAGGTGGTCCTTCATCGGCTTGCCTTCCACCTTCTCGTCCGGGTTGTAGACGCGGAAGCTGAGCGGATCCTTGCTGTCGGGGCCGGCGTACTTGATCGGCTTCACGTCGGGGAAGAAGGCCATGTGCGGGTCTCGGGGGAGGGGTGCGGGGTGGTGGAGTGAGCCTAGCGGTTTGCCGGCCCGGCGGTCAGCCCATCCCCAACGCCCTCAGCAGTTCCCGCACGAAGGCCGGCAGATCGTCCGGCTTGCGGCTGGTGATGACGTGGCCGTCGACGCACACCTCCCGGTCCACGAACGTCGCCCCGGCGTTCACCATGTCGTCCTTGATGGAGTGGTAGCCGGTCGCCTGGCGGCCCCGGAGGGCGTTCGTCGAACAGAGGACCCACGGGCCGTGACAAATAGCCGCCAGCGGCTTGCCCTGGGCGTGGAGGTCGCGGACGAGCTTGAGCATCGGCTCGCTCCGGCGGACGTAGTCCGGGGAGAACCCGCCGGGGATGACGCACGCCGCGAACTGGTCGGCCGTCACGCCGGCGGCCGACACGTCCGACTTGGCCGGGTAGCCGAGCTTGCTCGGGTAGACCTTCCCGACCTCCGGACCGACCAGCACCACCTCGCACCCGGCCTCCCGCAGCCGGTACACGGGATACCACACCTCCAACTCCTCGTACTTCTGCTCGACCAGGACGGCGACGCGGGTGCCGAGGGGAACCATTCTGCAATCTCCGGTGAACGGTTTAGCTCTCGAACTCGGTGAAGAACCCGCGGTCGAGGTCGTAGGTCGTCCGCGGCTTGAGGCCCAGGCCGAGTTCCGCGAACAGCGCGACGAGCTGCGGGCCGTCGATCAGCTCGATCGGCGGCACGCCGTCGCGGGTCGCCTCGCGGTGGGCTTCGGCCGTGAACGTGCCGGTGGTCAGGATGAGGCCCTTATCCGCTCGGCCCATCATCGCGCCGCGGAAGTCCCGGACGTGCGGCAAGCCGACCGAGTCGGCGTACCGCTTGCACTGGAACAGCACCTTGAACGTCACGAACGGGTTGACCCGAAGGACGCCGATGCCATCGATTCCCTGATCCCCCGAGCGACCGGTGACCGCGACCTGCTCGAAGCCCGCCTCGCGCAGGAGTCGCTGGCACAGCCGCTCGAACCCGCCCGGGGGCAGGGTCCGCAATAGCAATAGAAGCTCCGTTCGGTAGTCCGTGTCGTCCTCGACATCCTCAGCCACCAAGTCCTGCTCGGGGTCCTCGGCGACCGGCACCACCGCGCCCGCCTTGCCTGCCGGCCCGGTCTGCCGGCCCTGCCGAAGTACCCCGCGGAGTTGCTCATCAGTAAACGGCTCAGCTTCCCGACCCTTCTCGGTCAGCGTCCAAACGCCGTGTTTCGACTTGTCGAGGTAGCCGGTACGGACGAGGTATAGGCGAGCCCAGTTGACGTGGTTCTCGTACTGGGATGTCCCGTTCTTGCGGGTGGCGCCGAGCACCGCGTCGGGTAGGTTAAGGTCCAGGGCCACGATCGGGTACACCTCGGCCGGCCGGGCTGAGCCGCCGAGCTTCTTGAGCGCGGCTACCACAGGGTAGATGTAGCGGCCGACTTGCTGAGCCATCGGCTTTCCGGCCAAGTTGGTGGTGGGATTCACTGCCCGCCGGCGGTCACGACTCGGGCCTCGAACTCCGACCGGAAGCGGACATACGGGATGCGCTCGCTGCCGACGATCCCGACGGCCTGCCACGCCCGGCCCTGGAACCAGCTCGTGAACTCGTCGTACTCCGCCGGCCTTGGGCGGGATCGGCCTTTGTAATGACCCAGGCGTAGATCGCCGGAGCGCCGGACCAGTCCGTGCCGAGGTCGTAATCGAGGGCCAGGACACAGCCCGGCGCCGGGCCGGCCCAGAGTGCGCGGACGAGCGCCTGACCCTCCGGTCGCGTGAAGTACTCCGCGAGCGATTCGAGCAGGCCGCCGAGTTGACCGGCAGCTTCCGCCACCCGGCTGCGGGTCAGCCGCCGCCCGGCCAAACCAGCGGCAGTCGCCCGGAACTGCTCGGCCCTGGCCGCTAGTTCTTGCTGCTGGTCCGCCGTATGGAAGATGCAGTCGGTCGGGTCGAACCGGGTAAGCACGTCCGGGGCGAGCCACAGGTTCCGCGACGCCATCCACCGGGCGGCGGCTTCGGCCGGAGGGCGGTCCTTCCCAGCCGCCAGAGCGGACCAAGCTATCCGTGCGTCTTGGATAAAGTTCATCACGGCCATCGTGCCCCACCCATCCCGACCCATCATACCCGGGCCAGCTCCTCGTCCACCAGCCGGCGGACGGCCTCGTTCGGGGCGCCCTTGTTGGCCCGCATCACGGCCCCCACGATCGCCATCTTGGCCGCCGCCTTCCCGGCCTTGAAGTCGGCCACCGCCTTCGGGTTGGCCGCGATTGCGGACGCGACGGCCGCCCGCAAGGCCGCCTCGTCCAACTCCTGCGGCTTGATTCCCGTGGCGTCCATCGCCGCCGTCAGGTCGACCCCGTGTTCCAGCATGTGACCCAACAGGTCGACCCGGTCCTGCTTGGTCAGCGGGGCCGTCCGCTGGACGAAATCCGCGAACGCCGCGGCCGAGACCGGGGACGCGCCGATCTCTTCGCCCCGCGCCGACAGGGCCGGGAAGACCAGGTCGGCGATCCGGTTGGCGGCCGCCTTGCCGTCCCCGACCGCGGCCGCCACCGCCTCCAGGTAGGCCACCACCGGCCGGCCCTTGGCCACGAACACCCCGGCGTCGTAGGCCGACAGCCCGTACTGCGACTGGAGCCGCGCCCGCTGGGCCCGGGGCAGTTCGCCCAGGCCGGTCCGGGCCGCCTCGACCTGCTCGGCCGAGACGACCACCGGCACCAGGTCCGGGTCCGGGAAGTACCGGTAGTCGGCCGCCTCCTCCTTGTGCCGCTGGACCTCGGCGCGGCCGCGGGCGTCGTCCCACCCGGCCGTCGACTTCGCCACCTTGCCGATGCGATACCCTTCGGGGTCGGCCCGGAACGCCTCGTACTGCCGGGCCGCCTCGTACTGGATGGCCCGGCCGACCGCCCGGAAGCTGTTCAGGTTCTTCACCTCGGTCAGTGGGGTGGCCGCGTACTCCCCGGGCTCACGCCCGGGGCTCGCCAGCGGGACGTGGATGTTCACGTTCGCGTCGCACCGCAGGCTCCCCTCCTGCATCTCGCAGTCGGAAACGCCCAGCTCGCGGAGCATCAGCCGGACCTCTTCGAGGAAGGCGACGGCCTCGTCCGCCGAGTTCAGGTCCGGGCGGGTGACGATCTCCAACAGCGGCGTCCCGGTCCGGTTCAGGTCGACCCTGGTGTCCCCGCCCCGGCCGGACTCGTCGTGCAGGTTCTTCCCGGCGTCCTCCTCCAGGTGGGCCCGGATGATCCCGACCCGCTTGGAGTAACCCTCCCCGGGCTGACGCCCGGGGCTCGCCGGGGCTACCTCTACCTCCAGCCAGCCGTCGTGGCAGACCGGCAGGTCGTACTGGCTGACCTGGTAGTTCTTCGGCAGGTCCGGGTAGAAGTAATTCTTCCGGTCCCACTTGGTGAACCCGGGCGGCTGACCGGGGTGCGACGCGATCGCGCAGTTGAGGGCCAGCCCCGCCTTCAGGGCCAGCCGGACGGCCTCCCGGTTCATCACCGGCAGCGACCCGGGCAGCCCCAGGCAGACCGGGCAGGTCGCCGTGTTCGGCGGCAGGCCGAACCGGTTCGGGCAGCCGCAGAACAGCTTGGTCCGGGTCAGCAGTTGGACGTGGACTTCCAGCCCGACCACGGTCGTGTACGGCTCGGCCATCGGCCACCAGTTCGGGGTGCGGAATGCGGAATAGAGACAGGACAGGAGGGGCGTGCGGCGTCGTCAAGCCTCTTCCCGGGCGCGGATGCGGCGGCCGACCCAGTTGATCCCGGCCTCGCCGAACACCGCCCCGGCGACCAGCCCCAGCACCGTGAGGCCGAGGACCAACTCCTCGGCCCGGCGGAGGACCGGGAGGCGGCTGAGGATCAGGACGCCGAGGCCGAACCCGAGGGCCGCCCCGCACCGGCCGTAGACCAACACCTCGACCAGCCAGTCGGCGAGGGTCCGGGCCCGGGAATACCCACCCGGCCGCCACGGCGCCATCGCCCGGTGGCCGCACGAGCAGACGAACCGCCCGCCCCGGGGGCGTCGTCCACCAGGTAGCACTTGTTGCAGAACCAGCACCGGAAGGCGGTCACGGCCGGCCGGCCCCGGGCCAGGCCCGATCGGCCTCGGCCTGGGCGTCTTTCAGCGCCTTCACCGCCGCCGCGTCCGGGACGGCCCCGGCGGCGAGCAGCCCGAGGAGCCGGTCGAGCGCCCGCCGCCGGGCGTCGGCGTAGGCCCGGGCCTTGTCCCGCAGTTGGTCGAGCGGGGCCACCCCGGTCGGGTCGGCCAGCTTGCCGACCAGCTCGGCGGCCGTGTCCCGCAGCCCGGCGACCTCGGCCCGGGACTCGGCCGCGGCCGGCGACCGCCCGCGGCCGAACATCAGCAGGTTCCGGCCCCGGGTCTCGGCCGGGTGGACCTTGTCCGGCCGGATCGCGTCCAGCAGCGGGGCCGCCTCCCGGTTGTGCTCCTCGACCGCGGCCCTCACCCGGTCGACCTCGGCCTGGGCCAGCCGGGCGGCCTCGGCGGCCGCCGCCCGGTTCCGCAGCGGGGCCCAGGCGTCCCCGTCCCGCATCGCCCACATCAGCCCGCCGACACACCCCGCCGGCAGCAGGCCGAGCAGGGCCGCGGCCGCCGCCCGCCGCCACCGGTCGCCGAACCGCAGGGCGTTGAGCAGCCCGGCGGCCACGAACCCGGCCGCCCCCCCGCCCAGGTGGGCCTCCCAACTCACCCCCGGGACGAAGCTGATCCCGACGTTCAGGACCAGGATGCGGGCCATCCGCCGGCCCCAGTCGGTCGCCAGGGCGGGGGACAGCTCGGCCCGGAACAGCAGCAGCCAGGCGGCCAGCGAGGTCATCACCCCCCAGATCGCCCCGGACGCCCCGGCCAACAGGACCGGGTTGCCCGACTCCTGGGTCGGGTGGAGGGCCATCGCCAGGCACCCGCCGGCCAGCCCGGACAGGGCGTAGATGGCCGCCAGCCGCCACCGCCCCCACAGCAGCTCGGCCAGCGGCCCCATCATCCCGATCGCCACCACGTTCAGGGCCAGGTGGAGCAGCCCGACGTGGACGAAGCAGTTCGTCCCCAGCCGCCACCAGTCGCCGGCCAGCAGGTCGAGCCCGGTCACCGCCCCGAGCCGGCCCAAGGCGGCCGGGTCCCGGCCGGTCAGGTACGCCCAGCCCCCCGCCCCGGCCCGCACGGCCATCACCAGCCCGGCGAAGAACCAGAGGACGTTGGCCAACAGCAGAGCCGGGGTGACGACCGGCGGCCGGGGGTCGACCCCGACCGGCTCGGGCAAGGCCGGGGTGACGGCCGGGGGCGGCCCCCCGGCGGCTGCCGGCCCGCCCCGGGCGGCCAACCCCTCGGGGGTGATGGCGTACCCCTGCCCGAGCCCCCGGACCCACTCGGCCACCGCCACCAGCCCGGCCGCCCGCAGCTCGTTCAGCGGCTCGTCCAGGGCCTCCCGGGGGATGCCGGTCGCCCGGGCGTGGGCCGACGGGAACCACGGCCCCCGGGACCCTGCCACCCACCCGAGCACCTCGGCGGCGGTCGGCCGGGCGGCCCGGTCCACCTCGACCGGGGTGGTCGGCTCCAGGACGAACTCGGCCGTGTCCGCCGGCGGCGGGGTGGAGGTGTTGGGCGCGGCGGTCGGACGGTCGCCGGGGTTCATCCCTGGCATTATGAAATGCCCGGGAAGGTTTGTCGATCCACCTTAACCCAATTGTCCGATTCTCACGGAGGCCGAATGTTCCCACCGTGGTTGCACATGTCGCCCGAGGTGGCTGCCGCCGTCGCCGCCGGCCGGCCGGTGGTGGCCCTGGAATCGACCCTGATCGCCCACGGGCTGCCGTGGCCGGACAACCGGGACACCGCCCTGCGGGCCGAGGCCGCCGTCCGGGCCGCCGGAGCCATACCGGCGACCGTCGCCGTCTGGCACGGGGTCCCGACCGTCGGCCTGACCGCCGACCGGCTCGACCACCTGGCCCGCGTCCCGGGCGTACACAAGGCCGGCCGCCGGGACCTGGGGGCGGCCGTCGGGCTGGGGAGGCTGGCCGCCACCACCGTGTCGGCGACGATGGCCTTGGCCCACGCGGCCGGGGTCCGGGTGTTCGCCACCGGCGGATTAGGCGGGGCCCACCGCCCGCCGGCCGACTGGGACATCTCGGCCGACCTGACGGAACTCGCCCGGACCCCGGTGCTGGTCGTCTGCTCCGGGGCCAAGAGCATCCTCGACCTGCCGCGGACGCTGGAAATCCTGGAGACCCTCGGCGTCCCGGTGGTCGGCTACCGGACCGACACGTTCCCCGAGTTCTACGTCGGCGGGGGTCGCCTCCCCGTCTCGTGCCGGGTGGAATCGCCGGCCGAGGCGGCGGCGGTGTTCGCCGCCCACACCCGGATGGGCGGTGGCGGGATGGTCCTGTGCCGGCCGTGCCCGGCCGAAGTGGCGGTCCCGCCCGAGGGGTTCGACGCCGGCCTTGAAACCGCGCTGGCTGACGCCGCCCGGGAGGGTGTGGCCGGCCCGCGGGTGACGCCGTTCCTGCTGGCCCGGCTCGCGGAACTCACCGGCGGCCGGACCCTGGCCGCCAACCGGGAGCTGATCGTGGGCAACGCCCGGCTCGGGGGCGAGGTGGCCGTCGCGCTGGGTGAGCTGGGGTGACGGCCGAGGTTACGCCGGCCAGGGGTTTGGAACGCCGAGAGTGTTGACGAGGTGGCCGCGGACGGCCGCGTCGGTCGCCCGGCCGAGCCGGAGAAAGAACTCCGGGAGTTCGTCGGCGGTAACGCCCGGGACGACCGGGCGGGGGTTGACCCCGTGGGCGACCCGGTGCCGGAGTTGCATGGCCGCGTCGAGCCGGGCTCGCGTCCGGGCCGGGGCCGAGCCCCGCCACGACCACGCGGCGGGGAGGTCGGGCAGCCCGAGGTAGTCGGCGAAGAGGGCGCGGGTGTTGGCCGGGTTCGGGGTGTTGAACCGGCCGCTCGCCCGATCGGCCAGGGCGGTGAGTACGTCCGCCGCACCGGCCGGGCGGGTGACCGCCCGGACCGCCGCCAGCGACTCCCGCAGGAGTTCTTCCAGGTACGCCTCCCAGGCGGACACGCAGGCGATCACGACCGCCCGGTTCACCGCGGCGGCGAACCGCCGGCCCCGGCCGGGGCCCGGCCGGCCGCCCAGGAGCACATCGGCCTCGTCGAGGAGCGGTTCGAGGTGGTCGAGGTAGGCGTTCGACGGCATGGCCGCCCCCGGTTAGGCCGGTACGGCGCGGACCGCGTCCAGGCCGAGCCCGGCCTTGGGCAGCACTTCCAGCGCGTCCAGGAGGTAGTCACCCAGGGGGGAATACCGGGACAGCCGCTCGGCCGCCCAGTCCGGCTCGGGGAAGTCCTCCACGAACCGCCGGTACATGGCCCCGAGGTCGGCCTTCGGGGAGTACTTCCGGCCGTAGTACATCAGGGCCCCGAGCCGGTTCAGGTCCTCGACCGGCAGCGACTCCAGCAGGGCCCGCAGCTCCGCCTCCTCGGGCGGCGGCGGGGGGTCGGGTTCACCCTCGTAGGCGAGGGGGTACTCCGGGTGGTACTTCGGCATCTCCCGCTCCATGTAATCCCGGCGGGCGGCCGACAGCTCGATCACCCGGTTCACGGTCTCGGCGAACGTCATGGCGGCCTCCGGTCGGCGTCCCGCCCCATCATACCCGGCTACCCCTGCGGCCGCAGGAGCGGGAACAGGATCACGTCCCGGATGGTCGGGGTGTTGGTCAGCAGCATCACCAGCCGGTCGATCCCGACCCCGAGCCCGCCGGCCGGCGGCATCCCGTGCCGCAGGGCCCGCACGAAGTCGGCGTCCATCTTGGCCATCGACTCGTCCGCCGGCAGCCCGGCGAGCTGTTGCCGGAACGTCTGCTCCTGCAACACCGGGTCGTTCAGCTCGGTGTAGGCGTTGGCCAGCTCCATCCCGTGGACGTACAGCTCGAACCGCTCGGCCACCGCCGGGTTGTCCCGCTTCCGCTTGGTGAGCGGGCAGAGGCTCGCGGGGTAGTCGTACACGAACACCGGCCCGGCCAGCTTCTCCTCGACCAGGTCCTCGAACAGCTCCTGCACCAGCACGTCATGGGCCTTGCCGTCGGCCGCGATCTGCTCGGCCCGGGCGGCGGCCCGGACCGCGACCTCGTCCGTCATGTCGCAGCCGACGTGCTCGCGGAACAGGTCGGCGTACTTGGCCCGTTGGAACGGCGGCTCGAAGGCGACGGACTTCTCGCCGTAAGGAATGGTCCGGCCGCCGCCGAGGGCGTCGACGCACGCCACGATCAGCCCCTCGGTCAGGTCCATCATGGTGTGGTAGTCGCCGTACGCCTGGTACAGCTCCAGCATGGTGAACTCCGGGTTGTGCCGGGGGCTGATGCCCTCGTTCCGGAACACCCGGCCGACCTCGTACACCTTCTCGATCCCGCCGACGAGCAGCCGCTTCAGCGGCAGCTCCAGGGCGATCCGCAGGAACAGCGGGATGTCCAGGGCGTTGTGGTGGGTCTCGAACGGCCGGGCCGCCGCCCCGCCGGCGATGGCGTGCAGGGTCGGGGTCTCGACTTCGAGGTAGCCGAGGCCGTCGAGGTGGTTGCGGATCGTGCGGACGATCCGCACCCGCTGGTGGGCCCGGCGGAGGGTGTCCGGGGTGTAGACCAGGTCGAGATACCGGTGCCGCAGCCGGTACTCCAGGTCGCCCATCCCATACGTGTCCTTCGGGTGGGGTTCGAGCGACTTGGCCAGGAACGTCAGCTTCTCCGCCTGGATGGTGAGTTCGCCCGTCTTGGTCGCGCCGAACTCGCCGTCGACCCCGACGAGGTCGCCGAGGTCGAGCAGGTTGACCACCTTCCAGTCGGTCTCGCTCACCTTGTTCACGCGGACCATGAGCTGCACGCGACCGGTCTGGTCCCAGAGTTCGAGGAACTGGAGCTTCCCGCCCGTCCGGTGGCGGACGACCCGGCCGGCGGCCCGGACCTTCGGCCCCGGCTTGGCGTCGTCGAACGGGGCGGCCGGGAGCTTGCGGATGTCGCCGATCGGGGTCGCCCCGTCGAACCGGTGGCCCCACGGGTCGAGCCCCAGGGCCGCGATCTGGCGGAGCTTCTCCTGCCGGACTTCGGACAGGTCTTGTGCGTCGTCGGCCACGGTGTGTTCCTTTAAGCGACCCCTCCCCCCGACCCCGTCAATTCTTCGCGGGGCTGGCGGTGACGGCGGGCCGCCGGTCCGGTAGAGTGGGGACGCCGTCCGTCCGTAAGGGGTTCGCCATGTCGGATGCGCCCGCCGCCACGCCCGAGGCCCCGGCCGACGAGCCGAAGGGGCTGCTCGACAAGCTCGGGGCCGCCCTGCCGGTCGGCCTGACGGCCATCGCCACCGCGTTCGCCGGGATGTCCACCACCGAGCTGTCCCGGGCGATGTACTGGAAGTCGCAGGCCGCCCAGGACCAGGCGAAGGCGGCCGACCAGTGGTCGCTGGCCGGGTTCAAGCGGGACCGGTCGCTCATCTGCCAGGCCGCCGCCGACCAGCTCCGGGCCCTCGCCGCCCCGAACGCGGGCGACAACAACAGCACGGCGGGCCAGGCGGAGATGCCGGCCCTCGGGCGGCTGGACGAACTCGCCCGGACACTGCCCGAGGCCCGGCCGGCGGCCGTCGACGACCCGGCCGTCCGGGCCGCCCTGGACGCGGTCCGGGGGAGGCAGCCGGAGTCCGAGACCGTCCCCCTCGCCCGGAAGGCGGACCGCGAGGCGATCAACGGGGCGATCGCCGACGCCGAAGCCGCCGCGGCGGCCTACGACCGGGAGACGGACCAGTTCCTCCGGACGGCCGACGAGGCGGCGGCCGCGGCCCGGAAGGGGCTCCCGGCGGTCGGCCCGAAGTTCGCGGGCGGCATCCAGGCGTGGCGGTACGACCTCGACCGCAAGCGGTACCGGGCCGAGGCCAGCCTGAACCAGGCGGTCGGGTTCCTGTACGAGGTCCGGGTCCGGTGGTCCGGGGCCGAGAGCGACCGGCACCGGCACAAGAGCGAGACGTTCTTCTACGCGATGCTGGCCGCCCAGGTCGGGGCGACGGTGTCGGCCCTCGGGCTGGCCCGCAAGCACAAGAGCCTGCTCTGGACGGTCGCCGGGCTCGCCGGGGTGGTGTCGGTGGCCATCGGGGCGTATGTGTACCTGACCTGATCGGGGCGAGCGGGGGGCGTGAGCCCCCTGTTTCCGGGCCAAGGACGGCACCATGACCACGACCGACCGGCTCGCCGCCGAGCAGGAGTTCCACGACCGGCAGGCGGCCGACCGGGCGGCCGCGTTCGACGCCGGGCGGGCCGACCTGCGGTTCGCCGACGCCGACTACCTCGACCACGAGACCTGGGTCCGGCCGGCATTCCTCAAGCTCGGCGACCTAGCGGGTAAGCACGTCCTCGACTACGGCTGCGGGCACGGGATGGCGGCGGTGGTGCTGGCCCGGGCCGGGGCACGGGTCACGGCCTTCGACCTGTCCCCGGGGTACGTCGCCGAGGCCCGGGGGCGGTGCCGGGCCAACGGGGTGGTGGCCGCGTGCGTCGTCGCGGACGGCGAGGAGCTACCCTTCCCCGATGCCGCCTTCGACGCGGTCTGGGGGAACGCGGTCCTGCACCACCTCGACCTGCACCGGGCCGGGAGGGAACTGCGGCGGGTCCTCCGGCCCGGCGGGGTGGCCGTCTTCTGCGAGCCGTGGGGTGGGAACCCGCTGCTGGCCTTCGCCCGGCGGTTCCTGCCGTACCCCGGCAAGGACCGCACGCCCGACGAGCGGCCGCTCACCCGCCGCGACCTCGGCCCGCTGCGGGAGTTCTTCGCGGCCGAGGCCGAGGGGCACCAGCTCCTGGGCATGGTCCGCCGGGTCTGGCCGAACCGCCGCCTCGTCCGGCTGCTCGACGCGGCCGACGCCCGGCTCTTGCGGGTCGCCCCACCCCTGTGGAACTGGTGCCGGTATGTGGTGCTGACCTTGCGGGCGCGGTAGACTGTCCGGGCTGTGCGGATCGCACCGCCCGGACCGCCGCCGTGACCCCGCCCCCACCGACCCCGAACCCGGGGCCTCACGCCCCCGGCTCGCCCGACCCGGGTGTCCCCTGGTCGGCCCAGGTCGCGCTGGCGGCCGGCCTCGCCCTCCTCCTCGGGCTGCTCGTCTTCCGCGGGTACGGCAACGGCCTCCGCACCCGGCCGACCGAACCCCTCCTCGCGGCCGGGCCGGTCGCCCTGAGCACCGCCGAGGCGATCGAACTCGAACAGCTCCCCGGGGTCGGGCCGGCCCGGGCCGGGGCGGTCGTCGCCGCCCGGGCGGCCGCCCCGCTCGACGGCCCGGACGACCTCCGGCGGATTTCCGGGTTCGGCCCGGCGACGGTCGACAAGCTCCGCCCGTTCGTCCGTTCGGACCCCGACCCGCCACTGGAGGGGCGGAGGAAGCCGGCCCCGCTGGCGGCGCCGGGCGGGAAGCTCCGGCCCGGCGACCCGCCGGTGAACGTGAACGCCGCGCCCGAGGACGAGTTGCAGCGCATCCCCGGGGTCGGGCCGGTGATGGCAAAAGCGATTGCCGCCGGCCGTCCGTTCCGGACGGTGGACGACCTCGACCGGGTCAAGGGGGTCGGGCCGAAGACCCTGGAAAAGCTCCGCCCGTTCGTCACCGTCGAGTAGGCCGGCTACGAGCCGGCCGCCGCCCGCTTCGCCTTCCGCTCGGCGATCTCGTCGGCGAACAGGCCGCGGACCGTCTTCTTGGCCTTCCAGTCCACGAACCACGGGAAGAACCGGTTCACCAGCAGCAGCATCTTCCCCTGCAACGTCAGCGTCACCTCGGTCTTGCCCTTCTCGATCGCCCGCAGGGTCTCGGCCGCGACCTCCTCGCTCGTCATCCCGCGGAGGTGGTCGAGTTGGATCTTGGCCTTCGCCTCCAGCATGTTCTGCGAGAAGTTCGTCTGGGTCAGGCCCGGGCTGACGACGATCACCCGGATGCCGTCCTTGGCCAGCTCGGCCCGGATCGCCTCGCTGAACCCGGCCACCGCGAACTTGCTCGCCGAGTACAGCGACCGGGCCGGCAGAGCCCGCTTCCCGACGACCGACGAGATGTTCACGATGGCCGGCGTCACCCCCGCCCGCAAGAGCGGCAGGAACGCCCGGGTGGTCTCGGCCAGGCCGAAGAAGTTGGTCTCGAAGATGGTCCGCAGGACCTGCGGGTCGGAGTCCATGAAGTGCCCGGTGGCCCCGATCCCGGCGTTGTTCACCAGCACGTCCAGCCCGCCGTAGTGCCGGGCCGCGGCGTCCACCATCGCCTGACGGTCCTCGGGCTTGGTCACGTCGGCCGCGACGGTTTCGATCGACCCGCCGGCGGCCCGGACCTCGCGGGCCAGCTCGTCCAGCAGCGGCTGCGACCGGGCCGCGGCCAGCACCCGCATCCCCTTCGCCGCGGCCGCCACGCCCAGCGCCCGGCCGATCCCCTGGGACGCCCCGGTCACCAGGACCCGGAGCCCGGCGAGCTTGCGACGCGGCATCGGTCGTTCTCCGGACCAGGGGCGCCAGCCCCTGGTCGTTTATCGTACCGGCCCCGGCCGGCCGGAACACCTACGATGACCGGGCAACCCGTGGGGAGCCGACATGGCGGTAACGGTTTTCACGAACGCGACGCTCGTACTCCCCGACCGGCTCGTCCCGAACGGGACCCTGGCTGTCGAGGACGGGCGGATCGCCGCGACCGGCGGGCCGGCCCCGGCCGGCGGCGTCGACCTCGGCGGGATGTACCTGGCCCCCGGGTTCGTGGACCTGCACGTCCACGGCGGGGACGGGGCCGACTTCATGGACGGCACCGCCGAGGCGTTCCGCACCGCCTGCCGGTGCCACGCCCGGCACGGGACGACGAGTCTGACCCCGACCAGCACCGTCGCCCGGATGGCCGACTACCTCCGGTTCCTGGAGCTGTGCGGCGAGCTGGCCGGGGACGTGCCCGGCGGGGCCGGGATCGTCGGCTGCCACTTCTACGGCCCGTACTTCGCCCGCCCGGCCAAGGGGTGTCACCCGGACCAAGACTTCCTCACCCCGGACGAGAGCAACGCCGCCGCGTTCCTGCGGCTGGCCGACCGCATGCCGCTGGTCGTCACGGTCGCCCCCGAGATCGACAACGCCGAGTGGCTGGTCCGGGCCGGGGTGGCCCGCGGGGTGCGGTTCAACGCCGGCCACTCGCACGCCACCTTCCCCCAGATGGAGGCGGCGGTCTCCTGGGGCGTCCGTCACGTCGACCACCTGTTCTGTGCCATGTCCGACCGGGCCCGGCTCCGCCCGGCCCAGGCGTTCCCGATGCGGGCCGGGGTGATGGAGGCCACCCTGTACTTCGACGAGCTGACCACCGAGGTCATCGCCGACGGGATGCACCTGGCCCCGGATCTGCTCCGGCTGGCCTACAAGGTCAAGGGGCCGGACCGGCTGGCCCTGGTCAGCGACGCGATGCGGGCCGTGGACAGGCCCGACGGCGACTACTTCTTCGGCCCGGAGGGGACCGGCGAGCGGGTCCGGCGGCTCGGCAACGTCGGGGTGACGCCCGACGGGGCCGGGCTGGCGTCCGGGGTGATGCCCCTGGTCGAGGGGGTCCGGACGATGCACCGGGCGGCCGGGGTGCCGCTCCCGGAGGCGGTCCGGATGGCCACCCTGACCCCGGCCCGCATCCTGGGGGTGGACGCCGAGGTCGGCAGCCTGGAGGTCGGTAAGCGGGCCGACTTGGTGGTTTTGGACATCGGTCTGGAGGTCCGGCACGTCTATATCGGTGGGGTCGGGTTGGGGTAGCGCCTCGGCCCGGCGGCACCGGCATTCCGGCCGCGCTCCTTCAGGAGCACGGGCCGGGGGGCCGATGCCACCGAAGATCGGTTCTGCGGCACCAGCCCGAACCGGCCCAAATCGTGTCGAGCTACTGATTCATGGCCGAACGTCATATCGGTGATGCCCGTGTAACTTTCCGCCGCCCCGTTGCCGGACCGTTCCGGCTCCGTTATCTTGTCGGGGCGGGCGGTTAACTCGCCCGTGATTCGCCCACCTCGCCCAGACCGCCCGGTTTCTCGCCCGCACTTGACTGGCACCAGGCGCCGCCGCGGACCGCCCGCGGCGGCCGGACTCACACCCCGCGAGGTCGACATGGCTCTCCGGTCGAAGCTCCCCGGCCGCCCCCGCGCGCTCGGGCCGGTCCTGCCCCTCGAAGACCGGGTCGTCCCGGCCGCCGCCTTCGTCTTAGCCGACGACGCCCTGCTCCTGCTCGACACCGCCAACCCGGCCGCCGCCGGCCCGGCCGTCCCGGTCACCGGGCTGGGGACCGACACCCTGGTCGGGATCGACTTCCGCCCGGCCAACGGGACCCTGTACGGCCTCGGGGTGGACGCCACCGCCGGGACCGCCACCCTGTACGCCATCTCCACCCGGACCGGGGCGGCCACCCCGGTCGGGGCGGTCGGGGCGATCGCCCTGGCCGACCCCGCCGGCACCCCGACCCCCCTGCCCGACCCGGCCACCGCCGGGTACGGGGTCGACTTCAACCCGTCCGCCGACCGGCTCCGGGTGGTCACCACCACCGGGGTGAACTTCCGGGTCGACCCGAACACCGGGGCGGCGGTCGACACCGACCCGCTGGCCCCCGGGGCCCAGCCGGACGTGGCCCTCAGCGGGGCGGCCACCGGGGCCAGCGGGGCCGGGTACACGAACAACACCCTGTTCGCCACCACCACCACCCTGTACGTCCTGGACGACGCCTCCGACAGCCTGCTCATCCAGGGGGCGGCCGCCCCCGGGCCGAACGGCGGGGTGCTGTCCAGCGCCCTCCCGGTCACCCTCGGCGGGGCCCCGCTCGACTTCACCGCGGTCAACGGGTTCGACGTCCCGGCCGGGGTGGACGTGGCCACCCCCGGGGACCCGGCCAACGGGGCCGCCCTGGCCGCCCTGACCGTCGGCGGGGTGACCAACCTGTACTCGATCGAGCTGAGCACCGGGGAGGCCACCCTGGTCGGGCCGGTCGGCGGCGGGACCGGGCCGGCCCGCGGGCTGGCACTCCAGGGCGCCCCGGCCGGGCTGCCGGCGGTCGCCCTGTCCGGCGACGGCACCCAGCTCGTCGAGTTCGCCACCGCCGACCCGGCGACCGCCACCACCGCCATCCCCGTCGTCGGGGTCGACCTCGGCGAGGTGCTGGTCGGGATCGACTACCGGCCGGCCACCGGCCAGCTCTACGCCCTCGGGGTGAACGCCACCGCCGACACCGCCACCCTGTACCTGCTCGACCCGGACACCGGGGAGGCCACCCCGGTCGGGGCGGTCGGGACGGTCGCCCTGACCGACGCCGCCGGGACGACCCCGGTGGACCTGCCCGACCCGTCGGCCGGGTACGGGTTCGACTTCAACCCGGTCAACGGGCTCATCCGGGTGGTCACCGGGACCGGGCTGAACTTCCGGGTCGACCCGGCCACCGGGGCGGCGGTCGACGCCGACGCCGCGACCACCGGGGACCAGCCGGACGCCGCCATCACCAGCGACCCGGTCGGGACCACCGGGGCGACCGGGGCGGCGTACACGAACGGGTTCGGCGGGGCGGCCGCGACCACCCTGTACGTCCTGGACTCGGCCACCGACAGCCTGTTCATCCAGGGGGCGGCCGCCCCCGGGCCGAACGGCGGGGTGCTGACCGGGGGCGTCCCGGTCACCCTCGGCGGGGCCCCGCTCGACTTCGACGCGGTCAACGGGTTCGACATCCCGGCCGGGGTGACGACCGACGCCTCCGGTAGCCCGGCCGCCGGGACCGGGTACGCGCTGCTGACGGTCGGCGGGGCGACCAGCCTGTACTCGATCGACCTGGCCACCGGGGCGGCGACCGACCTCGGCCAGCCGGCCGGGCTGACCGGCGGGGCCGGGCTGGCCCTGGGTGCCGCCCCGGCCGGGGTCGTCCAGTTCGCCGTCACCGCCGCCACCGTGGCCGAGGGGGCCGGGTCGGTCGACGTGACCCTGACCCGGACCGACGGCGGGGTCGGGGCGGTCACCGTCACCCTGACCGTCGGCGGGACGGCCACCCCCGGGGACGACTTCACCGCCCCGCCCACCACCGTCACCTTCGCCGACGGCGAGACCACCCGGACCGTCACCATCCCGATCCTCGACGACACGATCGACGAGGTCGACGAGACGATCATCCTCACCCTGTCCGACCCGACCGGCGGGGGGCTGCTGGGGGCGAACACCCAGACCACCCTGACCATCACCGACGACGACACCGCCGGGTCGGTCCAGTTCGACCCGGCCGCGGTCACGGTGGCCGAGGACGGCGGGTCGGTCACCCTGACCCTGACCCGGACCGGCGGGACGGCCGGGCCGGTGACGGTGGACGTGACGGTGGCCGGCGGGACGGCGACGGCCGGGGCGGATTTCACCGACCCCGGGGTCACGACCGTCACCTTCGCCGCCGGCGAAACCACCCAGACGATCACCATCCCGATCCTGGACGACAACGCCGACGAGCCGGACGAGACGATCATCCTGTCGATCGGCAACCCGACCGGCGGGGCGACGGTGGGCGGCGACGGGACGGCCACGGTGACGATCACCGACAACGACGTGGCCGGGACGATCGACGTGTCGGTCGCGCCGGCCACGGTGGCCGAGGGCGTCGGGACGGTCACCGTCACCCTGACCCGGACCGGCGGGAGCGACGGGGAGGTGTCCGTCACCCTGGCCCCGACCGGGACGGCCGCCCCGGGGGCCGACTTCACCCTGGCCGACACCACCGTCACCTTCGCCGACGGGGAGACGACCAAGACGGTGACCCTGACGGTGGTGGACGACGCCGAGGACGAGCCGGACGAGACGGTCGTGCTGACGGCCACCGACCCGACCGGCGGGGCGGCGGTCGGGACGGCCGCCACCCTGACCATCACCGACAACGACGGCCCGGACACGGTCGGGTTCTCGGTCGCGGCGGTGACCGTCGGCGAAGCCGACGGGACGCTCACCCTGACCGTCACCCGGACCGGCGGGACCGCCGGGCAGGCCACCCTGGCGCTCGACGTGACCGGCGGGTCGGCCACCGACGGGACCGACTTCGGCCCGGTCCCGGCCACCGTCACCTTCGCCCCGGGGGAGACCACCCAGACCGTCGTCATCCCGATCGCCGACGACGCGGTGTTCGAGGGGGACGAGACGTTCGTGGTGACCCTGTCGGACCCGACCGGGGCCAGCATCCCCGGCCAGACCGCGGTGACGGTGACGATCACCGACGACGACACCGCCCCGGCCGCCGGGGCCATCACCTTCGAGGTCGCGGCGGTCACCGTGGCCGAGTCCGGCGGGACGGTCGACGTGGTCGTCAACCGGATCGGCGGGTCGACCGGCGAGGTGACCGTCACCGTGGTCGTGACCGGCACGGCCACCCCCCCGGACGACTTCGGGACGGTGGAGGCGACGGTCACCTTCGCCGACGGGGAGACGACCAAGACGATCACCATCCCGATCGTCAGCGACACCCTGGACGAGACCGACGAGACCATCATCCTGACCCTGACCGCCCCGACCGGCGGGGCGGTCCTGGGCGAGCGGCCGACCACCACCGTCACCATCACCGACAACCCGGCCCCGGGGACGATCCAGTTCTCGGCCCCGACGTTCACGGCGGCCGAGGGCGGCGGGGCGGTGAACCTGACCCTGACCCGGACCGACGGGTCGGACGGGCCGGTGGCGGTCGCCCTGGCGGTGACCGGCGGGACGGCGACGGCCGGGGCCGACTTCACCGCCCCGGCGGTGACGGTCACGTTCGCCGCCGGCCAGACGACGGCCACGGTGGCCGTCGCGGTCGCCGACGACGCCCTGGTGGAGGGCGACGAGACGGTGGTGTTCACCCTGTCCGACCCGACCGGCGGGGCGACCCTGGGGGCCCAGACGACGGCCACCGTCACCATCACCGACAACGACGCGGCGGCCGGGACGATCGCGTTCGGGGCGGCCACGTTCACCGTGTCCGAGTCCGGCGGGTCGATCGTCATCCCGCTCACCCGGACCGGCGGGACGACCGGGGAGGCGACGGTCACGGTCGGGGTGTCCGGGACGGCGACGGGCGGGACCGACTTCACCGCCCCGCCGACGACGGTGACGTTCGCCGCCGGGTCGAACACCGCCACCCTGACCATCCCGATCACCAACGACACGGCCGACGAGCCGGACGAGACGGTGGTGCTGACCCTGTCGGCCCCGACCGGCGGGGCGGTCCTCGGCACCCCGTCGACCGCCACCCTGACGATCACCGACGACGACCCGACCACGCCCGCCGGCCCGGCCGGGGCCAACCTGGTGGCGGTCAGCGGCCAGCCGAACGGGACGACCCAGGTGTACCAGGTCGGGGCGACCGGGGCCCTGACCGCGGTGGGGACGGCCCTGACCCCGTTCGCCGGGTTCAACGGGGTCGTCCGGTCGACCACGGGGGACGTGAACGGGGACGGGATCGCGGACACGATCGCGGTCACCGGCCCGGGGACGGCGATCCGGATGACGGTCATCAGCGGGGCGGCCGGGAACCCCGTCCTGGTCCCGCCGACCGCCCCGTTCGCCGGGTCGGAGGGCTTCACCGGCGGCGGGTTCGTGGCCGCCGCCGACCTCGACGGGGACGGCCGGGCCGAGTGGGTCGTCACCCCCGACCAGGGGGGCGGCCCGCGGGTCACCATCTTCAGCCTGCCGACGACCGGGACGACCGCGACCGTCCGGGCCAACTTCCTCGGGATCACCGGCGACCCGAACTTCCGCGGGGGCGCCCGGCCGGCCCTGGGGGACGTGAACAACGACGGCACCCCGGACCTGGCGGTGGCGGCCGGGTTCCTGGGCGGCCCGCGGGTCGCCCTGTTCAACGGCCGGACCGTCCTCCAGGCCCCGGCGGCCGGGCAGGAGGCCCCGCCGAAGCTGGTCGGCGACTTCTTCGCCTTCCCGGGCGAGGACGCCACCCGGCTGCGGAACGGGGCGTTCGTGGCCATCGGGGACGCGGACGGGGACGGGTTCGGGGACTTGGTGTTCGGCGGCGGACCGGGCGGGTCCCCGCGGGTGTTCGTCCTGGACGGCGAGCTGATCCAGGCCGGGAACGTCACCGGGGCGTACGCCGCCCCGATCGCCAACTTCTTCGTCGCCAACAACTCGACCGACCGGGGCGGGGTGCGGGTGGCGACGGCCGACGCCGACGGGGACGGCCGGGCCGAGGTGCTGGCCGCCAGCGGGGCCGGGTCGGCGGCCCGGGTCCGGACGTACCTCGACAGCAGCTTCCCGGCGACCGGCGAGCCGGCCGGGTCGGTCGACCTGACCCCGTTCGGCGGGGTGGCCCTGACCGACGGGGTGTTCGTCGGCTGACATCGGCCGGGGGCGTCACCCCCGGATGCCATCTGGTTTCCCCACCTCCCCCGCAAGGGGGGAGGTGGGCGAACGAAGTGAGCCGGGTGGGGGGTGAGCTGGGAGAAGCCACCCGCCTGCCGCCCCGCAGCGACTTCCCGCCCGGGGGTCCGCACCCCAACAACCCCTCCGGGGCGGCGGTCATCCCGCCACCCCGGTTCATTTCCCCGGCCGGTCCGGCCGGATTTTCCGGGAATTCGTTGGCACCGGCTCGGTACGGCGAGTACCATCAGCCGCGGGACGGTCGAACCACGTCGCGCCCGGCACCGTCTCCCGCCCGTCCGTCGCCGGTTCCGACCCCGAGGCCTCTCCATGCGCTCCCGCCTGTTCCCGGCCGCGGCCGTCGCCGCCGCCGGCCTGCTCGGCTGGCTGGCCGGTTCCGGCCGGCTCGACCTCCCGGCGAAGGC
>JAIEQN010001157.1 GCA_019747685.1 Gemmataceae bacterium | reverse complement strand
ACCCTGGCCCCGGAGGTGGCCCGGGACGACATGCGGGAGCAGATCCGCAAGAAGATCAAGAACGAGGACCTGGTCGAGGGCTGCCGGGAAGCCTTCGCCGCCGGGATGAGCCACGTCAAGCTGTACTTCCTGTGCGGGCTGCCGGGCGAGCGGACCGTTGACTTGGACGGGATCGTGGACCTCGCCGAGCAGATCAGCGAGGTCGGCCGGCAGGCGACCGGGCGGTACAAGGAGGTGACGGCCAGCGTGTCGAACTTCGTGCCGAAGCCGCACACCCCGTACCAGTGGAACGGGATGCAGACCCGCGAGTACTTCCACTGGGCCGGCGACTACCTGCACCGGCGGAAGCGGAACCGGTCGGTGAAGATCAAGCAGCACGACATCGAGACCAGTTTGCTCGAAGGCATCTTAACCCGGGGCGACCGGCGGGTGGCCCCGGCCCTGTACGAGGCGTGGAAGCGGGGGGCCCGGCTGGACGGCTGGAAGGAGTGCATCAACCCGCAACTGTGGTGGCAGACGTTCGCCGACCTCGGTGTTGACGTGGACTTCTACCGCACGCGGCAGCGGCCGATGTCCGAGCGGCTGCCGTGGGACCACGTCAACGTCAAGAAGGGCCGGGCGTACCTGGAGAAGGAGCAGGAGCGGAGCGTGCTCCAGCTCAAGGTGATGGCCGAGGCGGCCGGCGACGCTGGCCCCGGCTGCGGCGGCTGACGGCGACCCAACCGGAGGGCGAACGATGATCGTGAAGAATACCCTGCTCCCGGCCGCGCCGGTCGCCGACGAGGCCCGTCCGTATCGGTACACGACGCCCCAGTACCGGCAGATGCACGACCTGGGATTTTTCGACGGCGTCCGGCACGAGTTCATCGGCGGGGAGGTGATCGAGATGCCGTCCCAGAGCAACGAACACTACGGCACGATCGAGGAAGTCCGGGACGTGATGATCGCATTGTTCGGTCCGAACTACTGGGTGCGGATGCAGGCGACGCTCGACCTGTCGCCCCACAGCCTGCCCGACCCCGACATCGCGGTCGTCGCCGGGCCACCCGCCCGGAAGGCCAAGACGAATCCGACGACCGCGCTCCTGGTGATCGAGGTCAGCGATTCCCGTCTCTGGTACGACCGGTCCACAAAGGCGAGCCTGTACGCGGCGGCCGGGATCGCCGACTACTGGATCGTAAACGTCCCCGGCCGGCAGATCGAGATCCGCCGCGACCCCCAGCCAGACGCCACCCAGGAATTCGGCCACGGGTACGCCACCCTGACCACCCTCAAGCAGGGGGCAACGGCCTCCCCGCTGGCCCTCCCCGGGGCGGCCGTCCCGGTCGACCGGCTGTTCGTGTGAGGCCGCTGATGCCGTCCCCTCCTGCCAACGTGTTCGCCCGGTTGCACAAGTGGGCCTGGAGGCAGGACGAAAACTTCCTGACGGAGGCCCTGGCGGTCGTCCTGGAAAACTTCTTGGTCCTGGCCCCGGCGGTCGGGGCGCGGCTGGTCACCCGGCTGACCGGCGGGGTCATCGACCTCCCGGCGGGCTCCGCCGGCCGGGTCGCCGTCGCCACACAGGTCGAGGCCGGGGCTGGGCGGCCGGACCTGGAGATCAGCACGCCGGAACAGTTGGTTTGGATCGAAGTGACGGCCGAGTCGACGTTACGAGTCGGGCAGTTGGAGGGTTACCGGGTGTTGCTCGGTGAGTCCGGCGTCGGACAGACGCGGCTCGTCTTGCTCACCCGCCACCCCGAGGAGTACCGTACCGAGGAAGCCCGCCCGGACGCGGAGGTGCGGTGGTTCGAGTTGGCCGACTGGCTCGGCGACGAACTCCCGGCGGCCGAAGCGGCGGGCGAGGTCCCCGGGTTTCTCGTGCGGCAGTTCTTGGACTTCCTGGAGGGCCGTGGGATGACGCTGGCGCAGGTCGGGAAGTATATGCCGGAGGGGCTGCGGGCGCTCACCAACCTGATGAACATGCTGGTCGAGGCGGCCGCCGCCTGCCGGGTGCCCCCGAAGCGGGCTCCGGCCTGGGACTCACTCGGTCTTAAGCTGGACGGCGACCGGTACTGGGTCGGTGTCAACTTCGAAGAGCCGGAAAAGCTGGGGTTCGGCACGCGCGGCCGGATCAATCGTGACTCGGCGGTCGCGCTCGGCATTGGCGAGCTGACCGAGGAGGCCTGGGTGCCGGGTCAGCTCCGCTGGTGGCGGGGCGTCGAGTTGGACTCCGAGCCGGTCCACTTCTACTCGCGGTCAAAGATCAGCCAGATGCGGTGGCTCGAAGGATTTCTGCGAGAATGCCTGGATCAAGCCCGGTCGATCGAGGTGCCCGACCAACCGCCGCCCGCGGACGACCCGGCGGCATCGGGCTCCTGACCCCGGGCCGCCTCAGCCGGCCGGGGGCGGGCGGTCCCAGCTCGGGCGGAACGACTCCTCCTTGGCCCGGGCCCGGTGGAAGGCGTCGGTCAAAAACAGGAGCGACCGGCACCGGGCCCGGAACGCCTCCTCCCCCCGGCCCCGCTTGGCCGCCGTCTCGGCCGACGCCGCCAGCTTGGCGTGCGTCTCCCAGTCGGCACCCACCCCCTGCCCCCGCATCGCTTCGGACAGGGCCGCCTCCACCTGGGCGAACCGGTCGGCCGCCTCCGCCCCCGGCGGGCACGGGTGCCGCTTGTACACGTTCGGGGCCGGCGGGGGCCGGTCGGCCGACGGCGGCGGGTCGTGCGGCTCCCGCCACAGTTGCAGCCCCAGCCCGACCAGCCCGCCCAGGACGGCGGCCGCGGCCAACACGAACAGGGCGGCCGCCCCGGCCACCCCGTTCTGGTGCATCACCACCGACAGGAGGACCGCTAAGCTACCGCCGCCGAGCAGGGTGAACGGCCACGGGACCCGCCGGTTCCACGCTCCGACCGCCCGCCGGAGGGACCCCGGCGGGGCCTTCAGGGCGGCCGCCTCGGCCGTCCCCCCGGCCACCTGGACGATCAGCACGGTGATGTTGTCCGGCCCGCCCCGCAGGTTCGCCAGGTTGACCAACAGCCGGGCCGCCTCGTCCGGCGGCAGGGCGGCGGCCACCGCCCCCGCGTCGGCCGGGGCCACCACCCCGGTCAGCCCGTCGCTGCACAGGACGAACACGTCCCCCGGCTCGACCGGGTGCGGCCCCTCGACGTCCACCTCCACGTCCGGGTCCGGGCCGAGCGACCGGATGATGACATTCCGCTTGAAGTCCCCCAGCTCGTCCGGGTCGACCCCCTGACGTCGGGCGATCTCCCACACCCACGAGTGGTCGAAGGTGAGCTGCTCGGCCAGCCCGCGGCGGACCCGGTAGGCCCGGCTGTCCCCGACGTGCCCGACCCAGGCCCCGTCCGGGCGGACGACCAGGGCCGTCCCGGTCGTCCCCAGCCCGCGGAACTCGGGGTTCTCCTGGCCGATGGTGAAGATGCCGGCGTTGGCCTCCTGGAACGCCCGCCGCAGGGCCGCCCCCGCCCCGTCCTTGGCGTACCGCAGGTACAAGAACGGGATGTCCCGGACGGCCTTGGCGCTGGCCTTCTCCCCGACCGCGTGCCCGCCCATCCCGTCGGCCACCACGAACACGTGGCCGTGGGCGGCGAACGCGGCCGCGTCGGCCGCCGGCTGGGCCGCGCAGGCGTCCTGGTTGTGGCTCCGCTTGACGCCCACGTCCGTCAGCGCGGCGAAACGGACGGGCTGGAATCCCGGCACGGCCCACCCCCACCCCACGAGGCCACCCGCCGCACCCATCTTACACCGCCGGCCGGCCCCGACCTAGCCACCCACCCCGGCTGTGTCATCTGGGTTTGGTGGCACCGGCCTCCCGGCCTGTGCGCACAGGCCGGGAGGCCGGTGCCACCGATACCAGCGGTTCCGGTTGACCCCCGGCGGCCGCCGGGGTATGACCGGCCCCCGGAGTGTCGCACCGATCGACCGGGGCGGGGGGTGCCGGATGACGACCGGGCGGGTCGGGCGCTGGGGGCTCGCGGCGGCCGGGCTGGCCGCCCTGCTGGCCGCCGGGTGCGGCGGGGTGAACCGCCGGTTCGTGGTCGAGTCGAACGTCCCGAACGCCCAGGTGACGATCGACCAGCGGCGGGTCGGCCCGGCCCCGGCCTACGCCCCGTTCGAGTACTACGGCAAGTACACCATCACCGTCAGCCACCCGGACTACCAGACCAACACCCAGTGCGTCGACGTCCCGGCCCCGTGGTACGCCTACCCGCCGTTCGACCTGTTCGCCGAGGTCTTCTGGCCGCACCGGATCGAGGACGTCCGCCGGCTGTACGTCCCGCTCGAACCCGCCCGGCGGCCGGACGTGGGCGAGCTGGTGACGGCGGCCGACGCCCTCCGGGAGCGGGGCCACAACCTGCCCCCGCCGCCCGACCCGGCCCCGCCGAAGCCGGCGGCCGTGCCAGACCCCGGAGTGCCACCCCCGCCCGCCCCGGCGCTCCCGCCGTGGGCCGCCCCAGGCTCGGTTCCGCCGCCGCCGCCCACTACGGTCCCACCGACCCGGCCGCCGTCCGCCCCGCCGCCGACCTCGCCGCTCATCCCGAGCGTCCAACCGTGATCCGTTACACAGGCCGGGAGGCCTGTGCCACCGGGCAATCTGTCTAGGTGGCACAGGCCTCCCGGCCTGTGCCCTCACTTCCGCTCCCGCAGCGACGCCGCCAGCCGGACCAGCCGGTCCTCGAAGGTCGCCCGGTCGGCCCAGGCGCACCAGCCGTAGGCGACCGCGACCCGGTCGCCCAGCCGGACCGCAGAAACGACGTGCAACCGGGCCTGGTTCTTGTCGTCCGCCACCGTCGAGCGGAACCGGGCCACCGGCGCCCCGGCCGGCGCGGTTTCGGCGCCCGGGTGGTCGGTGAAGGTGGTGGCCCGGTTCGGGTCGCCGGCCTGCTCCCGGACCTCGGCCGCCCGCCGGTCCTCGACGTGTTTCCGGCCGGCCTTGAGCGGTTCGTCGGCCAGGTTGTCCACCAGCAGCACCAGGAACGTCGCCTCGGGGGCGAAGTCACTCCCCCGCCGCTTCTCGGTCACGGTCAACAGCAGGTCGGCGGCCGGGTCCGCGTCGGCCGGCTTGTGCTCGGCCGGGTCCGGCTCGACCCACACGCCGTCCCCGTCGACCACCTCGTACCCGCCCTTCGGGCCGGCGAACGTCCGGGTCGGGGCCTCCTTCGCCGCCCACTTCTCCCGGGCGTCGAGCAGCCGGACCCCGGCCCGCAGCGACTCCAACTCCGGCAGCACCGCCGGGGCGTCGGCCTCGGCCCCCCACCCCACCGCCCAGTACCCGAACCCCTTGTACCCGACCGCGTGCGCCTGCCCGACCACCCTCGCCCCGTCCCCCTTCGGCAGGGCGTGGAACTTGACCGCCGCCGCCGGCCGACCGAGCCACGCCGCCCCGGGCAGGTCTTCGGGCGAGATGTCCTCGAACACCGCCGCCAGCGGCCGGGTCAGCCCGTCCCGGAGTTCCCCCGGCCGGGCCTCGCGGGTGCCGTAGTCCTTCGCCGCGAACGCCAGGCACGGGTCGGCCTCGCCGGGGTGGTCGGGATCGCCCTTGCGGTACGCCAGGAAGAACGGCGGCCCGAGCTTCGCCCGCAGGTCCTCGTCCCGCACCCACCCGTCCCCGGGCGGGTCGAGGGCCAAGTTCTTGTCCCGGAGGTCGGCGGCCGGGCCGGGGTCGGCCGGCCGGGCCGGGGTGTGGAACAGCCGGAAGTAGACCGTCGCCCCGACCCCGAGGAACACGGCCGCGGCGACCACGACGAGGACAATGGTAGTCCGCGTCCCGGACCCACCGGCGTCGGCCGCCACGTCCGGCCGACGCCGCGGCCGGGCGATCTCACCCGGGGTACCGAAGTCGAGGTCGGCCGCCGACGGGGGCGACGCGGACGACCCGGCCGGCGGCGGGGCGCCGAGGGTGAACCGCATCCCGCACCGCGGGCAGGTCAGGACCACCCCCGGCGGCACCCCGGACGGGTCGAACAGGTACGGGCAGGCCGGGTTCGGGCACTTCAGGGCACTCATCGCGGAAATGCGGAATGTGGATTTCGGAATGCGGAATCAAGACGGTATGGTGCGGGTGTTATACCGGCTTCGAGGACGTTTCCGCGGACCCCCCGCCCGGTTTTTCCGATTCCGCACTCCGCATTCCGAGTTCCGCATTCGACCCCGAGACCGGCACGTACTGGAGCGGGGCGGTGCTGGCCGGCTTGACCACCCGCAGGGCGTCCCGGCCGTCGAGAACGGCCAGCAGTTCGGGCAGGATGGCCGTGGCCCGCCAGCCGCGGGTCAGCGGCACGTCCGGCAGTTCCCGGCCGGCCGCCTTCGCCCGCACCACCGCCTTCAGGTCGGATTGCGACGCGACGAGATTCGCCGCCAGCTTGTTCCGGGAACAGAGGTCGGACAGGACGACCCCGAGCAGGTTGCCGAGCAGGACGACGTGGGCCGGGTCGTTCTCCCGCGGCTCCAGCTCCGGCAGCTCCTCCGGCGGCAACGCCCGCGCCCGCCGGACCGCCTCCAGGATCGCCTCCGGCTCGCCTCGGGGGAGGCCCCGCAGCGATTGCAGGTCCTCGGCCGACTTCGGCGACCGCCGGGCGATCTCGACCAACAGGTCGTCCCGCAACACCGTCCGCGGCGGCCGGTTGACCCGCTTGGCGAACGCCTCCCGCCAGGCGAACACCTCCCGGGCCACCGCCAAGCCCCGCCGGTCCAGCCCGCCCAGCCCCTTCACCCGCCGCCACCGCTCGGCCGACGCCTCGTCCCCGACCGCCTTGCCGACGAACGTCCCGAACTCCTCCTCGGCCCAGCCCAGCCGGCCGTGCCGCCGCAGCCGGTCGGACAGCCGCTTCCAGGCCGGCAGCAGGTAGCGAACGTCGTCGAATGCGTAGCGGACCTGGGACGCCGACAGCGGCCGCCGCCGCCAGTCGGTCAGCGTCTCGCCCTTGGTCATGCGCTGGCTGAGGAGTTCTTGCACCAGCCCGGCGTACCCGATCGGGTAGGTCAGCCCGGCCAGCCCGGCGGCGATCTGTACGTCGACCACGTTCGCCGGCGGCTTCCCGGCCGCGAAGTAGCACAGCCGGATGTCCTCCCGCCCGGCGTGGACCACGGTGGTCCGGGCCGGGTCGGTCAGGAGCGCCCAGAACCGGTCGAGCGGGCCGACCGCGAACGGGTCGATGACGTACAGGTGTTCGGCCGTCGCCACCTGGACCAGGCACAGCTCCGGCCGGTAGGCGTCCTCGCCGACGAACTCGGTGTCGAACGCCACCGCCTTGACCGCCGTCAGGTGCTCCAGGCAGGCGTCGAACCCGGCCGGGTCGGCGACCAGGTGTTCGGGCAGGTCGGGGGGTTTGGCGGGACGGCGGGGCATGGGGGGCCGGGGGCCGCGGGGCGGACCTCCAGTCATGGTGCAGCGTGTGGGTCCGTCCGGTCAAGCCGGCCGGCGGGCGGGACGGCGGACGCCGCCCCGTCGGGGCGGGAGTACTCGATTAACCAATACACCCCGACTTCCTTCCCTCTGACAACCAGGGGTAACTTGCCGAGGATGCGGGGCGGGCCGAACCCGGCGGCGTACTCCGGCGGGAGGAAGCCCTCGCCGAAGTACAACGCCCGGTCCCGGCCGGCGGGGGTTTCCGGGTATTGCGTGAAGTGGCTCGGGCGGGTCAGCCCGGCCACCTGCCGGGCGTCGATCCCGTGGAACCGCAGCATCGCCGCCCATTGGTAGCTCGGGACGTACACCGGCTCGCCGGGGCCGACCGCGCGGAGGACTTCCGCGAGGTCGCGGGTCAGTTCCACCTTGGCCGCCTGGCGGGTGATCCGGTCGGCCCCGGGCGACAGCAGCGGCACCGGCCAAACCAGGTGGACGGCGACCAGGGCCACACACGCCGCCGGAGCGGCGAAGGCGAGGGCGGTCAGCCGCCGCCAGGCGGCCGAGTGCCGGACGGTCTCGTACCACACGGCGGCCAGCGGCCAGATGGCGATGTAACAGGCCAGCGCCCAGTTCCCTTCAAGGGGCCCGCGGGTCGCCTTGTACAGGAAGAAGGCGAACGGGAAAGTGAACAGGCAGAGGCAGACCCGCAGCCGGGGGTCTGCGAGGAACGCCCGTCGGTGGCGGACCGCCCACGCGAACACCCCGAACGGCACCGCCCCGAACAGGAGCAACTGCACCCCGACGAAGGACAGGAACGGGACGACGCCCGGCTCCGGGCTGCTCATCGCGTGCCGCCACTGGTACTTCAGCGGGGCGAAGTCGTAGCGGACGTTGTGGACCAGGATGGGGAGCGTCACGAGGAAGGCGACGGCGAGGTGGACGGCGTACCCGCCGACCCACCGCCGCCAATTCCCGGCCAGGGCGAAGCTGAGGAACCCGGCCATCACCGCCAAGCCGGTGGTGTACTTGCCGAGGATGCCGCAGCCGAGAATCAACCCGCCGAGGGGCCAAAGCCAGTACGGAATACCTGTTCCGTCCGAGGCCCGACCGTCAGGGAGGGCGTGAGGAACGGCGCCCTCCCTGACGGTCGGGCCTCGGACGGGGCCGATCCGCTCCTGCACCTTCACCAGCCACAGCAGGTACAGCGCCCAGAACATCAGCAGCGGCGTGTCCGGCGTGACCAGCACCGCCCCGAAGGTGAACAGCGGGGTGAACACCACCAGCGGCAGGAGCGTCCGCGGCCGGGTGAGATAGCCGACCACCAGTAGCACGGTGAGCGTCGAGACGACGGCCGGCAGGCGGAGGGCGAAGAGGGTGTCGCCGAACACGGACGTGGCCGCCCGGATCAGGTAGGCGGTCATCGGCGGGTGGTCGTAGTAGCTGAGCTGGAGCCGCCCCGACCAGCACCAGTAGTACAGCTCGTCGTCGGCCGGTGGCAGCACCGCGGCCAGCACCAGGTAGGCCGGCACCAGCCCGGCGACCAGCCACAAGTACCCGCGGAACGTCACGCCCGAACCCCCGTCCGTGGGGACCGCCGGCCGCGTCCGGGCGGCCATCCGGGGGGTATACCCGATCCCGGGGGTTGGGGGCGAGGCCGGTTTGCGGCGGTTGGCGGGCTACTTGCGGAGGCGGCTGGCGTAGGCCGTCTCGCCGTTGGAAGGATCCGCACCGGAGAGGTCGAGGATGGCCTGCTGACGCTTCCAGGGGAGGGCGTCCAGTTCCGCCTGGCGGTCGCGGACGAGACGGTCCCGGTCGGCGTCGGCCGACCGACAGGCGCAGACGGCGAGAAGCAGAATGGCTCCGACGCGAGTGCGGCGCATCAAGAGTACCTCGGCGGCGACCTCGGAACGACCTCAGTACCGCCAGTTGTTCCCGCTGGCCCGGTCGTTGAGCCGGTCCCGGACGAGAGGGTATTGCAGGGCGTGGTCCCGGTCGCGGAGGCGTTCCTGCTCCGCGAACCGCTCCCGCTCGGTAGTCGCCCGGTACGAACACAACCCGACGAGCAGCCCGGCCAGAAGGCGTCGCATGGCGATTCCCCGAGCGGGGCGGACCATCTATGCACATCGGCCGCCGGCCCCGCCGGACTTTAGTATTACTGCGGGGTCGGCTAGGATTGCGGGGGGACGACAATCCCCGACCGAGGCCCGGCCATGCTCGACGAGTTCGTCAACCAGAAGGTGGTGATCGACCTGAGCAGCCAGTACGTCTGCCTGGGCAAGCTCACCCGGTACGATGACCACTTCCTGGAGCTGCGGAACGCCGACCTGCACGACCTCCGGGACACCGAGACGAGCCGGGAGAACTACGTCGCCGACTCGGTCGCCACCGGGATCAAGCGGAACCGCAAGCGGCTGCTCCTCCGCCGGGACCAGATGGTCGCCATCGCCCTGCTGGACGACGTGACCGAGGAGTAGGCAAGCGGCTGACGTCAGCCGGCCGGTGAACGGCTCCGGTCTCCGGCCTGAAGGGCCGGCTCCGTCAGCCCGGGCCGCAGGCCCGGGTCGATGGTCAATCCGAACACGCCCGGCCCTGTAGGGGCCGTTCCGGCGGACCGTACCCCCCGTCCGGAACGACCCCTTCAGGGTCGGTTTGGTTGGATGCCCGCGGGCCCGGGCCTGCGGCCCGGGCTGACGGAACCGGCCCGACGGGCCGAGCAGTCCGGCACCTCGGCCAGCGCCAGACCCCCCTTTACCCCGCCACCTGGGCCAGCCACCGCCGCAGCAACTCGGCCAGCGCCTGCCGGTCAGCCGCCGGTAGCGGCGGCTGGGACGCCTTGGCCTCCCGGAACCGGGTGGCCGTGGCCGCGTCGATCACCCGCTTCCCCTTGGCCGTCAGCCCGACCACTACCTTCCGCCGGTCCTTCGGGTCGGCCTTCCGGCAGACCAGCCCGGCATCGGCCAGGGCGTCCAGCCGGGCCGTCATCCCGCCCGACGAGAGCATCACGCTCTCCAGCAGCTGCGACGGGGTCAGCCCGCCCTTCGGGCCGTTCCGCCGGAGCGTCGCCAGGATGTCGAACTGGCCGAGGGTCAGCCCGTGCCTCTCCAGGGCGTCCTCGACGCTCCGCTCCAGGTGCTGGGCCAGGACGATCACCCGGCCGACGGTCCCCAGCGGGGACGGGTCGAGGTCCGGCCGGGCCTCCTTCCAGGCGGCCGTCATCCGGTCGATCGCGTCGGGCGTGTCCATGCCGGGGATGGTACGGGCCGATATCTTGACGGCAAGAGATCGCCCCGTAACTTGACCTTCGGCCCCACCCCCCACCCGAGGCGGCGATGAAAGAGATCGTGATCGGCGGCACCCGCGAGCAGTGCATCGAGCGGTCCGACTACCCCCCCGACCGGGTCCGCCAAATCCTCAAGGACGAGACGGTCGCCATCCTCGGGTACGGGCCGCAGGGCCGCGGCCAGGCCCTGAACCTGCGGGACAACGGGGTCCGGGTGGTCGTCGGCCAGCGGACGGGCGGGAAGGGTTACGACCAGTGCCTCGAGGACGGCTGGAAGCCGGGCGAGACGCTGCTCGACGTGGAGGAGGCCGCGGCGAAGGGGACCGTGGTCCAGTACCTTCTGTCCGACGCCGGGCAGAAGGACATGTGGCCGAAGATCAAGCCGCACCTGACCGCCGGCAAGGCCCTGTACTTCTCCCACGGGTTCGCCGTCGTCTTCAACGACCAGACCGGGGTGGTCCCGCCGAAGGACGTGGACGTGATCCTCGTCGCCCCGAAGGGGTCGGGTACCACCGTCCGCCGGCTCTTCGTCGAGGGCCGGGGCATCAACAGCTCGTTCGCCGTCCACCAGGACGCGACCGGCCGGGCCAGGGAGCGGTGCCTGGCCCTGGGCATCGCCATCGGGTCCGGCTACCTGTTCGAGACCACCTTCCAGAAGGAGGTCTACTCCGACCTGACCGGCGAGCGGGGCGTGCTGATGGGGGCCATCTACGGCCTCTGGCTGGCCCAGTACGAGGTCCTGCGGGAGCACGGCCACTCCCCGAGCGAGGCGTTCAACGAGACGGTCGAGGAGGCCACCCAGAGCCTTTACCCGCTGATCGCCGAGAAGGGGATGGACTGGATGTACGCCAACTGCTCGACCACCGCCCAGCGGGGGGCGCTCGACTGGTTCAAGGCGTTCCGGGACGCGACCAAGCCGACCTTCGAGAGGCTGTACCAGTCGGTCGCGTCGGGCGAGGAGACCCGGCGGACGCTGGAGGCCAACGGCCGGCCGGACTACCGGCAGCAGTTGGAGAAGGAGCTGAAGGCGGTGGCCGACAGCGAGCTATGGCAGGCCGGCGCTCAGGTCCGCGCCCTACGGCCCGAACGACAAGGCTCCTGACGGTCCGCCGGAATGATCCGCTAGTCATCAGCCAAATCAATTCCGCCTCCGACGTGTTCTCGGCGGACGGAGGCGACCCCAGTGACACCGGGTAAACAGTATTGACTTTCAACACGACTAAACCGATCTATATAGTCGTGTTTTTGTCACCTTTCCGCCGCCCAACTTTTTTTCGATTTCGTTCCGTTACGGGCCGCCGGCCACAACTGCTTGCCTGGGTTTCAGGTCGGGGGCGGGGTCCGGTCGCATCCCCGGACCGGCCCGCCGAAGGTCATTTCCCGACCCTTGACAGCCTCCGAAGCCCGCCTCTAAGATGCCCGCGACAACCCCGGACCGCCGCCGAATGCCAATCCTCCGGCGGTCAGTGCGTCACCCGTTGTGTCCCGTTCGTGGTCTGACAACCATCCCGATGCCCCGCCCCTGGGGCCTGGGATGACGCCGTCCCGCCCGCACCGACCGCCGCCCCGCGGCCGTCCCGTGAGGAGTGCCCGCATGGCCGCCGCCGACCCGATCGCCGAGTTCCGGACGCGGTGGCTGCCCCACGTCTCCGACGCCGGGCTGGGCCGGCTCCGTGACCTCCTGGCCAAGGCCAGCCCGCTGCTGGTCCACGGGGCCTTTACCCGGACCGTCCCGATGGGCTGCCTGGCCACCCACATCGGCTGGAACCACCCTCGGACGACCGGGTGCGGCGACGAGGCCGGCATCCTCTGGCTCTGCCGGGTGGCCGGGCTGAACCCCGCCACCTCGGCCGTCATCCAGGCCTGGGACCGGGCCGGGGTCGCCGACTTCGGCCTGCGGTCCGGCCTGCTGGCCGCGTGTGAAGAGGAAGCGGCCTGTCGTGCCGCCCCGAGTGAGGCCGAGGCCGTGTGCTGCTGACCCGAGGCCGCCGATGCTCGCCCGCGTCCTCGAGCCCGAGGTGATGGACACCCCGGAGGAAGCCCGGGACTACGACGCGATGGACCACGCGGCGGTGAACCGGGCGTTCGCCGCCGACTTCCTCGCAGCCTGGAACCGGCGGAACTTCATCCTGGATGTCGGCACCGGCACCGCCCAAATTCCGATCGAACTGTGCCGGCAAGACCCCGACCCCGAGGTCGTGGCCGTCGACCTGGCCGACGAGATGCTGACCCTGGCCCGGCGGAACGTCGAGCGGGCCGGTCTGGGCCACCGCATCCAGCTCGCCAAGGTCGACGCCAAGGGGATCATCTACCACCCCGGGGCGTTCGCCGCGGTCATCTCGAACAGCATCGTCCACCACATCCCCGAGCCGGCCGGGTGCTTCGCCCAGATGCACGCCGCCTGTGCCGTCGGCGGTACGATCTTCGTCCGCGACCTGCTCCGGCCGGCCGACCGGGCGGAGCTGGACCGGCTCGTCACGCTCTACGCCGGCGACGCCAATGACCACCAGCGGGCCTTGTTCGCGGCGTCGCTGCACGCCGCCCTGACGCTCGACGAGGTGCGAGAGTTGGTCGGCCGGCTCGGCTACGGGCCGCAAACCGTGTCGCAGACCTCCGACCGGCACTGGACCTGGAGCGCCGTCCGCGAATAATCCTGGGAACGGGCCGCCGGCCCGCCCTCCCGGGATGCGTCCGTGCCCACCCCCTCCCTCCTCGACCGGCTCGCCTGGGTCGGCCGGCTGACCGCCTTCGGCCTCGGCGTCCTTCCCCGGGTCGCGGCCGCCCTCGTCCGCCCCGGGTGGTGGGCCCGGCCCCTGTACGGCATGGTCATCGGGGCGTTACCGCTGGCGGGGGTGGCCGGGGTCGCCCTCGGCGTAGTCGTCTGGCTGCACACCCGGGACGTGGTGGCCCAGACCGCCCCGGCCGCCGCCCGCTACCTGCCGACCTTCCTGGCGGCGGCGGTGCTGCTCGAACTCGCCCCGGTCGGGGCCGGGCTGATCGTGGCCGCCCGGACCGGGGCCAGCCTCGGGGCCGAACTGGCGGCCATGCGGGTCGGCGAGCAGATCGACGCCTTGCGGCTGCTTGGGGTCTCCCCGCTCGGCCGGTTGGTCGGGCCGCGGGTGCTGGCCTGCGTGCTGGCCGTGCCCACGCTCTACGTCTTGATCGCGGCCACGGCCCTGGTGAGCGGGTACGCGGCCGAGCGTGGGACCGGCCAGACCACCCTGCTGCGGTACGACGCGGCGGCGGTCGCCGAGTTGCACCTCGAAGACGTGATCCCGGCCGGGCTGAAGACGTTGGTGTTCGGCCTGTTGGTCGGGGTGACGGGCTGCTACGTCGGGCTGACCGCCGGCGAAGGCTCCGAGGGCGTCGGCCGGGCGACCACCGACAGCGTGGTGATCTGTTCGTTACTGGTGCTGGCGGCCGACGTGCTGTTGGTCGGGTTGATCCACGCGGGGCAGGCGGTGTTTTAACGCGGCGACAACCTCGCGGCACCCGCATCTGCGCCGCCCCGGGGTGCTACCCCTTCGGCAGCTCCCACCCCTTGCGGTACTCCGGGACGAGCAGCCGGTCGGCCTCCGAGTTGCCGGTCGTCAGCTTGGCCGCGTCCCACGTCAACACCTTGCCCGACCGGTAGGCCACATTCCCGAGCAGGACGGCCTCCGTCAGCGGGCCGCTGTATCCGAACGGGCAGGTCGTCTTGCCGCCGGCCTTGCACGCCTCGGTCCATTCCTTGTGGTGGCCGACCGACGGCGGGATGGTCCTGGCCGGCGGCTCGAACCCCCTGGCGAACTCGTCGGGCAAGAGTCGGTACTTCCCGTAATCCGCCACCAGCTTCCCCTTCTCCCCCTCGAACAGGACCGCCGAGGTGAACCCCGGGATCGTCTCCTTCCCCTCCAGCGCCGGCCCGGAGACGCCGTGCTTCCAGGTCAGGTGGACGGCCGGCCGGTCGCCGACCGCCGGGAACTGGTAGTCCACCGTCATCCAGTCGGGGGTCGTGTTGTCCCCGTCATACGACTTGTGGCCGGACGCGGTCACCGAGGCCGGGGCGGTCAGCCCGAGCGCCCAGAACGGCAGGTCGATGTAGTGGCAGCCGAGGTCGGCCAGCGTCCCGCCGCCGAACTCCCACCACCACCGCCAGTGGAAGTGGGGCCACGGGAACTTCCAGTTCGACGGGTTGACCGCCACCTCGAAGAAGTCGCCCCCGACCGGCCCCATCCACAGGTCGAGGTCGAACTTGGCCGACGGCGGGCCGCCGGTCTTCTTCCCACCCACGGGCGTGCTGCTGTTCCAGACGTGGACCCGCTTGACCGGCCCGAGCCGGCCGGACTGGACGATCTCGACCACCCGCCGGTAGTTGTTCTCGGCGTGGATTTGCGTCCCCATCTGGGTGGCGAGCTTCGGGTTGGCGGCGGCCAGGTCCCGCACCCGCCGGACCTCCCCCACCGTCCGGGCCAGCGGCTTCTCGCAGTAGACGTGCTTGCCGCGGGCCAGGGCCAGGGCCGTCGGCAGGGCGTGGGAGTGGTCCGGGGTGCTGACCACGACGGCGTCGAAGCTCTTGTGGGCCTCGTCGAACAGTTTCCGATAGTCGGTGAAGACGGCGGCCTTCGGGAGCTGCCCCCGGGCCTTCGCGGCGTTGGCCGGGTCCACGTCGCACAGGGCGACGACGGCCTCGTGGGCCACCCCGGCGAGGTTGTCGGCCCCGCGGTTGGCCACCCCGATCACGGCCACGTTCAGCCGGTCGAGGGCACCGCGGGCTTTCACGAACAGCGGGGCGGCGACGGCGGCCGCGGACGCGGCCAGGAAGCGGCGACGGGACGGACGGCGGGTCATGGCGGGCTCCGGGGGAGGTCCCGCCCAGTGTACCCGCCGGCCGGCGGGGTGTGCCAGAAAAAGCCGCCGGCCCCGCCCGACTGGAACAGGTCGGGCGGGGCCGGCCGTGGGTTGTCCGCTTAGGCCTTCTTGGCCAGCCGCCGCCGGGCGAACCCGCCGGCCGCGACCACGCCGCTCAGCAGCAGCCCGACCGAGGCCGGCTCCGGGACCGGGGCCCCGACCCCGAAGAAGTCGAGCACGGTGTCGGCGTCCCGGGGGCTGTCGAAGACGACTTGGATCGCGTTGACGCTGGTGAAGTCGGCCGTGCCGACGAACGACGCGAAGTCGAAGTCCAGCAGGCCCGGCCCGGCGGTCGGGAGGGTCAGGGACGAGGTGTTGCCGAGGGTGTCCTCGACGGTGATGGTGATGGTCACCCCGAGGTCGGAGGAGATCACGTCGAACTCGAAGAACGCCCCCCCGCCGGCGGTCAGGTCGACCCCGCCCAGCCCGGCCGACCCCGGCCCGTCGTACAGCTGGGTCAGGGTGCTGGCGTTGCCGGCGTCGTCGCTGATGGCCTGGACGCCCGGCCCGGTGAGGATGTTGATCGCGGTGGACAGCCCGAAGTCGCTGGCGGTGACGTTGAGGGTGGACTCCCGCTCGGTCCCGAGGACGTTGGCGGGCGGCAGCCCGCCCTGGGTGGCGCCGGTCGTCCCCGCCCCGGTCTGGACAAGGGCGAGCGGGCCGGCGGTGTAGTCGTCGACGGTGATAGTAATGGCGGCCGAGGCAGGGGCCGCGACGGCGGTCGCCAAGGCGACCGCGAGGGCCCCGAGGAACAGCGGACGAGTCATGGTGTGTCGGTCTCCAGAAAAAGAGGTCGAACCGCGGGTAACAGACCCCTGAAGGTCCGGGCCCCGAGGCCCGAACGCGGCCGACCGGCGGGCGTGGGGTTAAGTCCCATCACGCCGGCGCAGGCGGTCGGTGGTTGTTCAACGTTCGGACCGCGACCGGGCTCGGTACGGTCCGTGGGCGACCCGCGAAGCCCATCGTAACCACCTCCCCCACCGAAGCAATAGATCGGTACACGAATTCGCGAAATCCGATCGATTCTATGACCAGACCTCAACTCCGCAGGCATAAGGACTTACGGCCGGAACTTCGGTAAAGCGAGGGACAGAACTATGCGCGACTAGTCGTAGAGGAGACAGGGTGCTGCCGAATTTGCTCTGGGACGGTTGACGCCCGCGGCCACTGTCCAAATCCCTAACTGGATTGACGAGCCATAGCCAACGGCCCGTAAACCATGGAGTCGGTGGATGAAAAACGGCGCGGCCGTCCCCGCCCGATCTGCTCGATCGGGCGGGGACGGCCGCGCTGGATTGCTTGAGTCTACGACTTGGCGAACCGCCGGCGCACCCGCGCCAGCCCGCCGAACGCCGCGAGGCCGGTCAGTGCCAGCCCGACCGAGGCCGGCTCCGGAACCCCGGCGACCCCGAAGAAGTCGACCACGTAGTCGGCATCCCGCGGGGCGTTGAACACCACCTGGATCGAGTCGGCCGAGGTGAAGTCGGCGGACCCGAGGAACGACCCGAAGTCGAAGGCCAACAGGCCCGGACCGGGGATGGCCTGGGACATGGTCGAGGTGTTGCCGAGGGTGTCCTCGACGTTGATGGTGATGGTCACCCCGAGGTCGGAGGAGATCACCCCGAACAGGAAGAACGACCCGCCGTTGGCCGTCAGGTCGATCCCGCCCAGCCCGGCCGAACCGGCACCGTCGTACGTCTGGGTTACTATGCTCGAGTTACCCGCGTCGTTGCTAACCGACTGGATGCCCGGGCCGGTCAGGATGTCGAGGGACGTGGACAGCCCGAAGTCGCTGGCGGTGACGTTGAGGGTGGTCTCCCGCTCACCGCCCAGGACGTTGGCGGGCGGCAACCCGCCCTGGGTCGCGCTCATCACCCCGACCCCGGTCTGGGTGAGCGTGAGCGGACCGGCCGTGTAGTCGTCGATGACCAGGGTAATCCCGGCCGACGCTGGGGCCGCGAGGGCAGTCGCCAAGGCGACCGCCATGGCCCCGAGGTAGAGCGGACGAGTCATGATGACAAGCTCCTCGAGGGCGGAAGGCCGCGAGCGGAGGTGTTACCGGCCGCCGGAGTTGGCGGACCGAACACCACCCGACGACCGACCGGTCCGGTCGGATCGCCCCGCGGGCCACGCCGTCAGGGTCATGTCGCGGTCCGTCCGCGACCGTACCCAGGCGGCCCGCCGGCCACTCACACTGCCCATCCTAATGAGCTTCGACCCGAGTGCAATAGGATACCGGGACAAAATACTGGAAAATCCCTCAGAATTCTACCCCGGCATCAACCGGCCCGAGTTCCGGCCCCGTTGGGGGCCGGGGCCACGGTCGTTCAAACCGCTGCCTTCCGAAACCGCCGGCGAACTAGCCCGCTGGCGATCAACCCGGTCGAGGCCAGCCCGACGGATGCCGGCTCCGGGACCGGGGCCCCGACCCCTAAGAAGTCGACCGCGTAGTCGGCGTCCTTCGGGGCGTTGAACGCGACCCGGATCGACTTGGTCTTGGTGAAGTCGGCCGTCCCGGTGAAGTCGGCGAAGTCGTAGATCAGGCTCCCCGGCCCGAGCACCGACTGGGTCAGGGTCGAGGTCTTGCCCAGGGTGTCCTTGACGGTAATGGTCGCGGACACCCCGAGGTCGGTGGAGACCACCCCGAACTCGAAGAACGCCCCGTTGTTGGCCGTCAGGTCGATCCCGCCCAGCCCGGCCGACCCCGGCCCGTCGTAGGTCTGGGTCAGGGTGCTGGCGTTGCCGACCTGGTTGCTCACCGCCAGCAGCCCCGGCCCGGACAGGAAGTTGACGGTCGTCGACAGGCCGAACTGGCTGGTCGTCACCTTGAGGACGTTCTCCCGCTCCCCGCCGATGACGTTGGCGGTCGGCAGCCCACTCTGGGTGACCGACTTCGTCCCCTTCTTCGTCTGGGTGAAGTTCGGGTTGCCGCCGGGCTGGGTGTAGTCGTCGATGGTCAGGACGAACCCGCCGGAGGCGGGAGACGCGGCGGCCGCCCCGAGGGCGACGGCCAGGGCACCGAAGAACAACAGGCGTGTCATGATGGGCGAACTCCCCACGAAGGAAGTAACCGGAAACCGACCCGTGGGCGAAAGAGGCCGATCCGCTCCCCCACCCGCCGACCGTCCGCGGTTGCCGGCCGGGCCGTCACCAACCCCCGTGCCCGCCGCACCGTCCGACGCAACCGACGGTATCTGACCGGAATGATACCCCCGCCCGAGACACCCACAATCCACGGACGGGAGTGATCCCAAAAAAGCGGACTGAAATTACCGTGTGGCCTGAAAGCCGTTAGCCGTGTGACCCTCCGCCGCCCACGCCGGACGCCCCGGTGCGCGTCGACGCGCCGGTCGTGTCGGCGGACCCGACAGCCGCGGCCGAACCCGACAGCCGGAACAATCTGCTGGCACTTCGGCGGCCGGGCGGGGATAATCGACCGACGGCCGGCGCGACCGGTCCGGGCACGGGGGAGGCGAGCATGGCGATCGAGCCGCTGGCGATCGGGGTTTGTAGCTGGTCGCTCCAGGTGACCAACGTCCCCGAGTTGAAGGGGTTCCTCGACCGGCTCGGGGTGGGCGTGGTGCAGATCGCCTGCGGCGACCCCCACCACGCCGCGTGGGACGAGGGCGACGCGATGCCGGCGGCGGCCAAGGCGGCCGGGTTCCGGATGTCCGGTGCGATGCTCGGGTTCCCCGGGGAGGACTACACCACCCCGCAGACGATCGAGAAGACGGGCGGTTTCGGCGACCCGGCCACCCGCCCGGAGCGGCTGGAACGGTTCCGCTGGGGGCTCGCCCGGACGAAGGAGTTGGGCCTGTCCGACCTGATGCTCCACGCCGGGTTCATCCCCGAGGAGGGCGACCCGGCCCGGCGGCCGTTCCTGGACACGCTCGGGCAGGTCGGGGACCTGGCCCGGGCGGCCGGGGTGACGGTGGCGTTCGAGACCGGACAGGAGAGTGCGGCCCTGCTCCGCCGCACCCTGGACGACCTCCGGAGCCCGAACCTGAAGGTGAACTTCGACCCGGCGAACATGCTCTTGTACGACAAGGACGACCCGCTGCGGGTACTCGACCTGCTGGCCCCGGACATCCGGAGCGTCCACGTCAAGGACGCGAACCGGCCGCCCCGGTCGGGTGTCTGGGGCGAGGAGGTGCCGCTCGGCCGGGGCCAGACGAACACCCGGGAGTTCGTCCGGGCCCTCAAGCGGGTGGGGTATACCGGGCCGCTGTGCATCGAGCGAGAGGTCGGCACCCAGGACGAACGCTTCCGGGACATCGAGTACGGGGTGCGGTTCTTGCGGGAGTGCCTGGCCGAGGGGTAACGGATCGTCGGGCCGGCCGGTGCTAGCGTCGGTTCGGTAGCGGTTTAGCCGGCGGCCGCCCGTACCCGGAGTGCCGGATGTAGGCCCGGCACTCGTCCGGCCGGGACGACCGCGGCGCCGACCCCAGGGGCGTCATGAGGGCCGGGATGTCCCGGTGGCCGTCCGACCGCGGCAACCGCTTGAGCCGGGCGAACGCCAGCCCGTGGGGGTTCGGGCCGGGGCCGCACGGCGGGGGAACACCAGCCGGCACCCGGCCGCCTCGACCGCCGCCCGGGCCCCG
>JAIEQN010000180.1 GCA_019747685.1 Gemmataceae bacterium | reverse complement strand
AGGGCGACGGTCAGGGTCGGGGCGGCGGCCATCCCGAGCCGGCCGCCGACCGCCACGCACCCGCTGGCCAGCCCGCGGGCCGCGGCCGGCACCCACCGGCGGACGATCCCGGCGGCCAGCGGGTAGGCCCCGGCCTCGAACGCCCCGCACGCCAGCCGCAGGGCGAACAGGGCGGCGAACCCCTCGGCCAGCCCCATCAGCCCGGTACACACCGACCACAGGAACAGGTACGCCGGCAGCACCCGCCGGGCCCCGTACCGGTCGCCCAGCCACCCGGCCGGGACCTGGCAGGCGGCGTAGGCCCAGAAGAACGCCGACGACAGGTCCCCGAACCGCTCGGCCTGGGCCGCCGGGGTGTCGGCCAACAGCGGCTTGATCTGCTCGTCCAGGATGCCGAGGCAGGCCCGGTCGAGGTACAGCATCACGGCCACCCCGGTGGTGGCCGCGATCATCCCGTACCGGACCCGGGTGGGCGACTCGGTCACACCGCCTCCGGGGTCCAGGTCGTTTCCGGCTCGAACGGGTACAGCGGCCGGCGGCGGTGATGATACGCGAACCGGGACAGGTCGGCCGAGGTGACGCCGGGGGTGCTCACCCGGATGAGCGTCGGGCAGGCCGGGGCGTAGGCCGCCACCGGGGCGTGAACCCCCTTGGCCACCAGCACCCGGAACCGGGCCGGGTCGAGCCCGAACGCCGTCACCTGCCGCAGGCTGAACGGCCCGGTCCGCCGGGTGGTCAGCATGACCGTCAGCCCGGGCCGCTCGACCACCGCCGTCGGCCCCTGGTCGAACCGCCTGATCCCGCCGTGCCGGGCCTCGGTCTCCTCGAACACGCCGTCATGAAGGCTCCGGACGGTGAACGGCCCGGGCAGCGGCGCGCCGCGGTCGCCGACCGGCCCCGGTAACACCCCGCCGACCCCGACGGCCCCCGCCGCCCGGGCCGCGCCCGGGTCGTGGAGGCAGACGAAGGCCGGCCCGACCCCCTGCCGCAGCAGCTCGTGGGCCAGCACCGTCCCGTCGGCCGGCGACCCGCCGCCGACGTTGTCCCCCATGTCGAGCAGGCAGACCGGGCCGGGCTCGACGGCCGCCCGCCGGGCGGCGTCCTCCACCGAAATCAGGTTCCCGCGGAACTGCTCCCGCCGGTCCCACCACCACCCGGCCAGCTCGGCCGCGTACCGCTTCGCCAAGTCGGGGTCGCCGTCGGTCGTGACCGTGACCGCCGCCCCCATCTCCGGCACGTCGGCATACGGGAACCCGAGCAGCACGCTGACCGCCAGCACCTTCGGCCGGCGGCGGATGTCGTCGGCCACCGCCATCAGCCCGCGGCACGGTTCCTCGGCCGTCGCCTGGGCCTCGATGTTCACCGCCAGCGGCGGGAACGCCGCGGCCGTCACCGGCCGGACCTCGCCGCGGAGCGTCCGGGCCATCAGGGCGGCCGCCTCCCGCCCGGTCGGCCGCTGGTCGAGGTGCGGGTTGGTGCGGTACGCCAGCAGCCCGTCACAGACGGCGACCATCCGCGGCGACAAGTTGGCGTGCAGGTCGAGCGTCCCGATGAGCGGGACGGCCCGGCCGATGTCCTGCCGCACCAGCGGCAGCCAGTAGCCGTCGTAGTCCGGCTCGCCCCCGGCCACCGCCGCCCCGTGCGCGGCGGCCAAAATCCCGTCGACCCGCCCGCCTTCTTGGCGTGCCGCGTACATCCGCCAGAACAGCTCGTCGGCCGCCTCCCACTCGATCGTCCCGGACGGCATCGTCCAGGCGGCGAACAGCGGCACCGCCTCGATCCCGTCCTCGGCCAGTTGCTCGAAGAACCCGCCGACCTCGTGGTGCGTCCCGGCGTACCGCTCCCGGACGGCCTCGCCGGTGACGAGGGTGTCCCGCTCGAACGCGGCCAGCGGGGTCGTCCCGCCGGCGAACGTGTTCGACTCGTGCATCAGGGAGACGACCCCGACCCGCATCACCGGCCCCCACGCCCCGGAACTGGCGTCCCGGCGAACCGGACGTTACCCTGGGTCGGGGGCCGGATCAAGGGGCCACCGCCCAACTTCGGGGGAATCGACCGGTGCCGGACATCACCCTGGCCGACATGCGGGCGCACTTCACCGCGGCGGTGGTGTGCGACGCCCTCGACGCGGAGGGCTACCCCCGCCAGTCCCCGCGGGTGCCACTGAGGCCGTTGACCGTGCCCGGCGTCTTGATCGGCCGGTGCAAGACGACCCTGTGGGCGGACATGGCCCACCCCGACCCCCGCCCCTACGAGCTGGAGCTGCGGGCGGTCGATTCCTGCCGGCCCGACGACGTGCTGGTCTGTGCCGCGAGCGGCTCGGCCCGGTCCGGCATCTGGGGCGAGCTGCTCGGCACCGCCGCCCGCAACCGCGGGTGCGTGGGCGTGGTCGTGGACGGGGCCGTCCGGGACGTGGTGCGGATGCGGGGGATGGGCTTCCCGGCCTACGCCCGGGGCACCGCCGTGTACGACTCGAAGGACCGCCAGCGGGTGATCGACGTAGACATCCCGGTCGAGATCGACGGCGTGACGTTCTCCCCCGGCGACCTGGTGATCGCGGACGAGGACGGGGTGGTGGTCGTACCGCGGAAGGCCGAGGCCGCGGTCGTCCGCCGGGCGTGGGAAAAGGTCCACGCCGAGAACGAGGTCCGGGCGGCCATCGCCGGCGGGATGTTGGCGGCCGAGGCGTTCGCCAAGTACGGCGTGCTGTAGGACCGGCCGCTACGTCAGGTACAGCCGGCGGGCCGCCTGCATGTAGGTGTACTCCAAGTCGATGCTGACGGACGAGTGGACGGTCAGGGCCAGCGGCAGGGTCGGCAGCGGCTGGCCGACGGCCAGCGGCCGCCGCCAGGCGGCCAGGAGGGTCCCGTCCGGGACCGGCTCGCCGACCCGGTAGCTGACCGCGTACGGTACCGGCAGCGGCGGCTGCCGGAACCCGACGGCGGCGTCCACCGCGGCGGCGAACGAGAACCCGCGGGGCCGCGGCAGCAGGTCGACGAGCAGCAGGTGGACGCCCTGGCGGATGTACCCGGCGTACCGCCCGGTGTAGGTCTCGCGGGACTCGGGCCGGTCCTTGTTCCGGGGCGACACGAGCTCGACGGCGGCGACCAGGTGGCCGTGCCGGTCGATGTGGATGGCCATCTGGGGGTCGAACTCGAAGGTGGCGACGGTTTCGACATCCGGGGCCGGGTCGGCGGCGGGGTCGGTCGTGCCCGGGGGGTCGTCCGGGCGGGGGTCCGGCCCCCAGTTGCGGACGCCCAGGTCCGGCCGGCCGTTCGGGATGTCGACGACGAGGCCCGGGAACGACCCGACGTAGGCCCGGTACTCGGCCGGCAGCCGCTCCTGCAACCAATCGAGGATGGCGATCTGCCAGGCCATGTGCAGGCCGTTGAACCCGACATCCTCCCGCCAGTCGTGGAGCGGCATGCGGCACCTCCCGGCGTGATTGTACGCCGCGGCTACGGGTTGGCCGGCCGGGGCGGACATCAGTCGGCCGGGCCGCAGAAGTGGGGGCCGGACTGGTCGATCTCCCGGAGCCGTTCCATGACCTCCTCGGCGGTATACCACTTGGTATTCGGGTCGTTGATCGCCCGGTCCATCTCCTCCAACTCCTGCGGCGACGGGTCGAACTCGGCCGCCGGGGTGAACAGGCCGAGGAACCGGCCGTCCGGCCCGCGGAGTGTGGTCGCCTCGGCGACGGCGGACAGGGTGGCGGCGAGGGCCGCGTCTTCGACCACGATCGGCATGGGACGCTCCTCCGGGGTTCTCCCGCCATCCTACCACCGGCCGGGCGACGGTCGCAACCGGCTACGGCCGGGGCGGGCGTCAGCGGATGCGGAGCCGGCCGTCCTGGTAGACGGCGAACCGGCCCGAGAGTTGGTCGCCGTACTGGGTGAAGATGTCGGTCACGGCCCGGACCTTCTCGGCCGCCCGGACGTTTCCGAGCCGGAGCAGGAGGACGCCGACGTGCGGCAGCCCGGACCGGTACGCCAGCTCCCCGAAGTCCTTGTCCAGCGTCACCACCAGCCGGCCGTCGGCGGCCGCCCGGGCGAGGATGTCGTCGTCCGGCAGGGTGGGGTCTCGGTCGCCGACGAAGGCGGCGTCATGCCCCAGGCCGCGGAGGGCGGCGGCCACGGCCGGGCCGGCGTTCACGTCCACCAGGACGTTCACCCTACGCCCCCCGGCGGACCGGGTAGACCCGCTCGGCGGCGACCAGGTCGGCGGCGTAGGCGTGGCAGGCCCGGATGTCGTCGGGCTCGAGGAACGGGTACTCGGCCAGCAACTCGGCCTCGGGGACGCCGGCGGCCAGGGCTTCGAGCACCTGCTGGACGCTGATCCGCATCCCCCGGATGACCGGCTTGCCGACCAGGACGGCCGGGTCGGCGGTGATCCGGTTCCGCAACTCGTCGGTCATGACGGCCCCTCCGGGTGACTGTTCCCCCGGCTACCGACCGTAGGGCCGGACATCGGAGATGACCACCGTTCGGGCGGCCGCGTCGACCCGGAAGTAGACCACCAGCCCGGTCGGGCAGGCGATCCGGAAGCCGTGGTCCCGGGACTCGCCGACCGACAGCGGGTCGGCCCGGAGCCGGGCGTTCAGGGCCTCGACGCCCCGGGCCATCCGCTCCCGCAGGTCCGGGTCTGCGGCGACGTAGGCGACGGCCAAGCGGTCGAGCAGGACGACTGGCCAAGTCAGCGCCCACATCGGTCGATCTCCCGGAGCCGGGCTATCACCTCTTCCGGGGTACACATCTTGGTGTTCGGGTCGTTGATGAGCCGCTCCATGTCGTCGTAGGACGGCTCGTCCTCGACGACCGGCGGTTCAACGGCGACGGGGACGAACTTGCCGAGCAGGAATCCGTCCGGGCCGTACACGTACCCGGTCTCCCGGGCGGCGGCCAGCTTGGCGGCGGTCTGCGGGTCGGTGATGTCGATCGGCATGGGAACTCCTCCAGGCTTCGATTCCATCCTACCACCGGCCGGCGGGCGGCACCAACCGGCTACGGGTTGGCCGGGCGGGGTGGCGGGGCGGTCCGGTCGGCCCGGCGGACGGCGGCGGCCAGGGCCTGCTGGTACTCGGGGTCGGCCGGCTCGAGTTCGACAGCCCGCCGGTGTCGTCAGACCGCCCCCGGCGGCCAACCGCGGACTTCGAGGGCAACCCGCAAGTACGCTGGCGAAGGCCGAGCCTCGGCGTTGCCCGGCAGGTGAATGACGGGTGGGAGGGCGGCCGTAAACTCGTCCAGTCCGGCCGCGAGCCGGACCGCTCGGAGCCGGTCGGGGGCGTCGGGGTGAACCGCGACCCGGTAGTCCGGAAAGACGCCGAGCAGGCCGGTATCATAGGCCGCGTGGTGGAGCCGGCAGAGGGCCAGTCCGTTCGTCACCTCGTCCGTCGAACCGGGGTAGGCGACCGGAACGATGTGGGCGGCATCGACGAGCTTGAGGGCGATGCCGCAGACCGCGCAGCGGTAGGAGTAAGCACGAAGAACGGTCGGACGGAACTGCGCATGGCGGAACGCCCGGATCACCTGGACGAGGTCGAACCGACGGGCAACGACCGGCGGTGATGGATCGCTATCGAGGAACGCCCGCTCCTCTTCCGCGTTGGCAATCAGCCCGGCGACGGCGTCCGCGTCTTCGGGGGCGTTGTGAATATTCGTGCCGGCCTGCAAGTACCACAGGAGGAAGTCGGGGCGGAGGGCGACCACTAACTCCGGTCCCTCCCGGGTCGGCCGGTTCTGGGTCGCCAACCCTACACTCCCGGCTTGATCGAGAGTTCGTGAGTCGACCTGGAAGCTCGGCGACTTCTGCGAGAACACGACATGTCGCCGGGAGTCCCAGAAGGCATACACGGCCGATTCCCGCGACCAACCGCCGACGAGCGTCCGGGCGTCCGGTTCAAGCGGCAGGCCGGATACCTTGGTGATCTGAATCCGTCGCTCGGTGGCCGGTCGAGTGCCGGGTGGGCCGCCCCCCGGCGTGATCGTCCATAGCAGAACGATGTAGCGACGGTCATCGACACGGAGCCGGGCCGGACGCTCGCCCGTCGGCAACCCCTCACGGAAAACCGTCGCGCCCTGCCGCTCCAAATCGGCAACGAACTGGTCGATAAGCCGGGCGAACCGCAGGCCGGCCATCGGCTACCTCCGGCGTAGCTTCTTGGGGGTCGCCGCTCCCCCGTCGAAAAGGGCGGGTTGGGTCGGGCCGGCCGGCGCAGCACCGAGGTCTGCGGCGGAGGCAACGAAACGGGCCCGCGAACCTTCCACATATTCCCGGTTGATCTCGGCCGCCACCCACCGCCGGTTCATCGCCTCGCAGACCGCCCCGGTGACGTTGCTACCGCCGAACGGGTCTACGACCAGATCGCCCGGATCGGTCAGGAACGCGAGGAAGAACCGGACCAGGTTTTCCGGGTATCGGGCCGGGTGGGGCTTCGTCCCCATCTCCCGGCACACCCGCAGGTAGTGGGAGTTCGACTCGGTGTTTGCCAGCGGCAGGAAGTTGCTCGGCAGGTCGTCGGTCGGATGGGCGGTGGTGAACACGTTTGGGGGGATGGCCCCTCCGTTGTCCTGGGCAAACTTGGTCGAGATGTCGTGTCCGGATGGCCGCTTCTTAGCCCTGTAGCCCTTCTGGAGCAGCGACTTCATCGCCTCACTGTACGGCTGGAGGACGCGGCGGTTGTCGGCCTTCGGGTTTTCCGTCTTGCCAAACCACCAGACCATGTTCACCGCGTCCTTGACCCGGACTCGGCGGACAGTCACCCACTCGGCCGGGCTGGGCAACCGGGCCGGGTTGAACCAGTAGAACTCCTGGGCCAGCTTGAACTTTCGGGCCAACTTGACGGCCACCTCGAAGTGGTACATCGAGCGGACCGGTGCCCCCGGCTCCCACGACCCCCCGATGTCGAGAACGAAACTCCCGTCGTCCTTGAGCACCCGGAAAATCTGATCGCAGAAGGGCATCAGCCAGGCGATATACCGGTCGATCGGCTCGTTCCCATACTCCTTCTGTCGGGTCAAAGCGAAGGGCGGTGATGTCATGACCAGATCGACGGAGCTGGCCGGCATGGTCTGCAAAATCTTGAGCGAATCTTCCAGATAGATGGCACCGTTCCCGGTCTGGTAGTGCGGCCGAAAGCCGAGCAATCCGAGGCTCGCCAGCCAGGTCACGTCTTCGTGCCGGACTTCCCGAACGTTCATGGCTCACGCGACCTGGGGGACGGCTTTCTGCAATCATCCGAAGTCTTCGGTCCGGCTACCAGCCGGGTGTCAGGAATTCGCCCCGCTACACCTCCAACCGCCCGGTCCTGGCCGCGAAACCCGGAAGGGCCGTGCGTCCCTTGGTCCATAACCCTCTCGACACGCTCTGTCGGGCTCCGAACCCCCGCCCTTCGTCAGGTCGTCCAGGGTCCGCCCCTTGATGAGCTTCATGGCCAGGAACGGCCGGCCGTCGGGGAGCGCCCCCCGGTCGTACACCGGGGGGATGCCGGGGTGCTGCAACTGCCCGGTGATCCGGGCCGGCGTCGGCGAACCTCCGGGCGGCCGCCGACGCCGGCCCGAACCGGTCCTGCAACACCTTCACCGCCACCTCGCGGCCGAAGGTGGTATCCGTGGCCCGATAGACCACCCCCATCCCGCCCCGGGCGATCTCGTCCCCGAGGGCGTACCGCTCGGCCGGGACCGGAGCGGGGGGCGTCAGCCCCCCGAGCCCCGGACCCCCGGGGTCGGCGGTGGCGTCCGGGTCGGCGGTCGGCGGGGGCGGCGGGAGGGTCCGGGTCGGATGGTCGGGCATGTGACAGCCCCCGGGTGCGATGGCACCATCGTACCCGCGACGCGCGGCCCCCGCCACGGCCACCCGATCCGAACGGAGGTTCTGCCAGCCGCCTACCGACCTTGCCCCCGGATCGACTCCTGTAGTATACATGAGTCCAATTCGCCCGACCGGGCGAGCCGGGGGACGCTCCGTGGACGCTCGCCACCAACCCGCTGCTGAATACCTCGCCGGACCGGATCGATCCGCCGGCGGAGTCGCCGACTTCGGCCCGGAGCGAAGCATGACCGGGTACGGTACTGCTTGTGTCCACGCCGAACCCCTAGCGGACACACGGGTTCCGACCGGCCGGCGGGCCGGGCATGAGCGGGTGTCCGGCACGGGCGGCCCGGCGAAGTGACACCAAGCTCTTACACCGCAGGTGATTACGTCAACTGGGTCAGGGCCGGTGAAAGACCAGGGGGGGAGGGCGTCATCCTCCTGCCGGAGTCCCGGTCGCACGGCGTTACGAACGGATGCCGGGACCGGGCCGGAGTTTACGGCGTCGTCACTCGCCCGCCGATCCGAAAACGGGCATGGCGGGGTTCGACCGGAACTGACCGGTTCGCGATAAGGGGGCTGACCATGCCCGCATCCGACCGCCGCAAGTTACGGGAAGTTGATGACCTCCCCGCCCTGGATGGTGATGGCCCCGCGGAGGGTGGCCTCGTTCAGCTTAGCCCGGCGGAAGGTGCGGACGCTGCCGTCGCACAGGGCCACCGCGAAGGTGCCGTTCGGGCCGCCCAGCCGGGGCAGCGGCAACACCCCGTCGTAGGGGAGGTCGTCCGGCTTGGCCCACGGGACCGCCTCGCCGGCCTCGACGACCATGATCGTGTTCGACGAGCCGTCCGGGATGGCGACGATCTTCGGCCCCTTCAACTCGCCCTCGACCATCAACGCCCGGTACTCCGGCTTCACGTCCTTCGGGCTGATGAAGGCCCGGTAGTACGTCTTGTTGGGGGCGTCGGCCGGCCGGCCCGGGACCATGTACAGCTTGACCAGGATGTCGCCGAGCGGCTTGTTGTGGTCGCCGTCCCACGGCTCGTCGAGCTTGAATTGCTTGTACAGGGCGTCCTGCTCGACGAACGGCAGGATGTGGACCCGCCAGGAGAGCAGCGGCTTGCCGTCCTTGTCGTAGCTGTTCGACGGGAAGTTCCCGAAGGCCGACTCGTAGTTGTGGAAGGCCAGGGCGATCTGCTTCAGGTTGTTCTCGTTGGCCGTGGACCCGCGGCCGGCGAAGGCCGAGTCCGGGACGGCCATCAGCACCCGGCCGACCAGCTCCTCGGGCTTGACCTCGACGGCCGCCACGGCCGATGTGCCGTCGGCCGTCACCTTGGCGGCCTTGAGGGTGGTAGCCAGCCAGTCGAGGAGCGGACTGGGGTAGGCGGACGACTCGCCGGCGGCGGCCCGCTCGGCGGCCTGCTTCTCCTGTCCCTTCGCCCAACCGGCGAGGTCATCCAGCCTGGCCCGCAACTGCGGGGCGGCGGCCTTCGCCTTCTCGGCGTCGGCGTAGGTCGCGGTCAGGGTGAGTTTCGCCGTCTCCTCGCCCAGGTCGGCGGTCAGGGTGGCGGCGAAGTCGGCCAGCGGCCGGCCGAGCGACACGGGCAGCCCGGCCACGGCCTTCGGGCCAAGGTAGACGGAGAGGGCGTGTTTGTCGGCGGGTTCGGGCCGGGTGTGGGAGGCCAGCCCGTTCGGGTCGCAGGCGGCGGTGGCCAGGAGGAGGGTCTTGTCGTCCAGCCGGCGGGCGTAGGCGAACTCGGCCCCGGGGGCGTGGAGGACGCCGCCGGGGAGGGTCTTCACCTGGGCGTTGGCGTCCCGGGGCAATTCCTTGACCACGGCCGCGGCGTCGTGCGGCTTGCGGGTGGTGACGACGGCCACCACCTCGTCCGGGGCGGTCCAGGTGACGACCAGCCGGTCGACCTCGGCCGGGGCGAAGCCGATCAGGGACCGGACGGCCCAGGCCAGCTCGACGCTCCCGGGGGCCTCCCGGACCGGGGCGAACGCCTTGTGGTCCCAGACCTTGGCGAGGTCCACCGACAGCGACGCGATCGGTTCGGCCGGGGCGGGCCGGGCCGGCTTGGGTTCGTCGGGCCGGGCCAGGAGGGCCGCCGCGAGCAGCGGGACGGACAGGACCGCGAGCCGGGTACGGCCGGGCATGGGAGGCTCCGGGAGTGGGACGTGAGCGGGCCGGCCGGGCACCGCCGGGGCGATCATACCCGGCCGGCCCGGCGGGGGCAACCGCCGGAAGAGATGACGCCGGGGGCGGGAACGGGTTTCAGGCCGGTGGGTTCAACGGGCGTCGCCCAGCCGACCCAACCGGTGGTACGATAGGCCGGTGCCCCGCCGCCGCCCGGAGGTCCGCGATGTCCGCCCCCCAGCCCGCCCGAACGACGCTGACCATCGACGAGTACCTGGCCATCGAGCGGGCCGCCGCGTACAAGAGCGAGTTCGTCGACGGCATCATGTACCCGCTGCACCGGGACGCCGCCTGGAACATGGCCGGGGCCAGCCGGGCGCACAACCGGGTGAACGAGAACCTGTCCGGCGAACTCCACGCCCGGCTCAAGGGGACCGGCTGCCAGTCGTTCTCCCGCGACCTGCGGGTGCGGGTCAGCCCCGAGGGGCCGAGCTACTACCCGGACCTGGTGGTCGTGTGCGGGGAGCCGGAGTATTCGGCCGCCGACCCGGACGCCCTGGTCAACCCGCGGGTCATCGTCGAGGTCCTGTCGGACTCCACCGAGGGGTACGACCGGGTGTTCAAGTTCCGCCAGTACGAGCGGCTGCCGTCGTTCCGGGAGTACGTCCTCGTCGCCCAGAACGCACCGGTGGTCGAGCGGTTCGTCCGGCGGGACGACGGGACCTGGGCGCCGTCCCGGGTGGTCGGGCTGGACGCGGAACTGGCCTTCGACACGATCCCGGTCCGCGTCCCGCTGGCCGAGGTCTACGCCGGCGTCACCTTCCCGGACGGGCCGGCGGGGACGTGACGGCCCTGTGAGGGCGCCGGGCCTGCCGGGTCCGAGCAGACCGGGCGTAGCGCGCGGAGATCGAGCTGGCCGGAGGACCGCCGGATGGCGACGCAACGACTAACGGCCGCCACGCTCGCCGGGCCGGCCGCGACCGCCGTTGCGGCCCGGTTCGAGCGATGGCGGGCCGTCCCCGACCCGGCGGCCGTCGACCAGCTGTGCGAGACGATTCGCGGGCACGCCCTGTCGCTGCCGGTCGTGTATTTCGCGGAGTGGGTGGACCGCTGGCTGATGGGCGACTCGATCCCCGGCCCCGGCAAGGTCGAGGGCCGGCAGGTCCAGGCCACTTGCCTGTCCCCCACCCAGGCGACGACGTGGGCGGACCGGTGCGGCAGGCAGTTCGCCGAGCAAGGCTGGCTGGCCGCCCGGCTCCGCGAGGCGGCGGCCGGGTGGGGACCGAGGGTCCAACCGCTCGCCGTTGTGGTCACCCGGGAGGTCGTCGGGCCGATGACCACCGACGACGAGGTCGTCGCGTCCTTGAGCGGCGTTCCCGCCTGGCTGTTCCCGCCAAACGACCCGGACCCGTAACCCCCGGCCGGACCGCCGCCCGGTGTCGGGTCAGTAGGCGTGCTTCTGCTTGTCGAAGAGCATCCGCCAGACGGTCAGGAACAGGATGCGGATGTCGAACAGCGGGTTCCAGTGGGTGATGTAGTACAGGTCGAATTGGACCCGCTTGCGGAGCGACGAGTTCCCCCGCCAGCCGTTCACTTGGGCCCACCCGGTCATCCCGGCCTTGACCGCGTGCCGGGCCATGTAGTTCGGGATCGACTGGCGGAACCGGCTGACGAACACCGGCCGCTCCGGGCGGGGGCCGACCAGGCTCATGTCCCCCATCAGGACGTTCCACAACTGCGGCAGCTCGTCCAGGTTGGTCACCCGCAGGATCGACCCCAGCCGGGTCTTGCGGGGGTCGTCGGCGGCCGTCATCTGCGGGCCGGTCGCCTCCGCGTCCACCCTCATGGTGCGGAACTTGAGCATCTGGAACGGCCGGCCGTTCAGCCCGCATCGCTCCTGCCGGAACAACACCGGCCCCGGGCTGCTCAGCTTCACCAGCACCGCCAGGGCGGCCAAGAGCGGCGACAGGACGAACAGCCCGACCGACGCCAGGACGACATCCATCGCCCGCTTCACCACCACGTTCAGCCCGTAATGCGGGCTCTCCCGGAGACCGATGACCGTCATCCCGTGGAGGCTGGTGGTGGTCAGCGACAGCCCGCTCAGGGCCGGCACGTCGGCGATCAGCCGCACGTCCACCACCGTCTGGGACAGCACGTCGAACACCCGCCGGGCGTCGGCGTACCGATTCAAGGGCAGGGCGATGAAGACGTGCTCGATGTGGTGCTTCTGGACCAGCTCGGCCAGCTCGCCGATCGGCCCGACGACCGGCAGGTCGGGCGTCCCACGGCGGCCGGCCGGGTCCTCGACGTAGCCCACCGTCCGGATGCCGGTCCACGACACCTTGCGGAGGGTCCGGGCGGTCTGCCGGGCCAACCGACCCGTGCCGACGATCAGGGCGTGGCTCTGGTTCACCCCGCTGGCCCGGAGATGGCGGACGGCCGACCACCCGGCCCGGCGGGCGGCCACCACCGCCCCGAACACCCCGGCCGCGAACAGCACCATCACGGCCCGGGATTCGTACTGGGCGTGGCGGGCGAAGCTGATGGCCATCACCGCCAGGGCCATCAGCCCGACCCCCCGGGCGACGGCGGACAGCTCCTCCCGGAACCGCCGCAGCCGGTGGACCTCGTACATCCCGGCCACCCGGTACGAGACCGCGGCCAGGATGAGGACGAGCGGCAGATTGCCGACGTACTGGCGGAACTCCGGGACCGGCCGGAAGATGGGGATGACGCCGGCCTCGAACCGCAGCCAGTAGGCCCCGAGCCACCCGCCGGCGGTCAGCCCCAGGTCCCACAGGAGGAACCAGGCGGTCAGCGGCTGGCTGGCGCGGTGGATCATGGCGTCCGGGCCGGGGGCACCCGCGGTCCGTGCGGGGCTGGGAAGCTAGCACCCCACGCCGGCGGCCGTCAAGGCGGGTAAGATGAGGTGGACCAGGACCAGGGGCGCCAGCCCCTGGTCCCGATCGGAGGCCCCGCCGTGCCCACCGCCGACCAGCTCCTGGCCCGCCTGTACGCCCTCCGCAAGGATTATTCGGACGACCCGGAGGACGAGACGTACCAGGCGCTGCACCACGCCTTCCTGTTCATCTCGTACAACATGAATGCGTTCAAGGACTATGTGAAGCAGGAGGCGGAAAAAGGTGGTGTGGGCGAGCGGCCGGCGTGAGCCGGCTGTTTCCGCCCGAAACAACCGGTGCGCCCGCCTTGAGCCCGATCCCGGCGATTACCGGTCGCCGGCGGGCCCCGGCCTGGTCCGACCGGACCGCCGGGGGCAACGATCGGCGGGGTTCGGGCGGTCGGCCCGGGCGGGCCGGATTTTCGCCCCCGGCTGCACCTTTTCCCCGGCCTCGCTCGTCTACAAGATACCCGGAACCGGGTAAGTATCCTTCGCGGACACCCCGCCGCCCCCGGCCGGGTCCCGGATTCCGCCGTCGCACCCAGGAGGTTGCCGGTGCCCCGCCGCCCCCACACCCCCCGCCCGGCCGCCCGCCTCCGGTGCGAGCAGCTCGAAACCCGCGAGGTCCCGGCCGTCCTGTTGCGGCCGCTGTTCGACCCGGCCATCCCCGACCTGGCCACCATCTCCAACGACAAGCCGACCTACCTGCCGGTGACGGTGACCAACACCCCGGCCGGGGCGGTCACCACCACCGTGTCGTCGAGCAACCCGAACCTCCGGGCCGAGGTCGTCGCCGGCGGCCGGAGCATCCGGTTCGACGTGACCGGGACCGACCGGGACGGGGTGGCGTTCAGCGGCAGCCTGACCGTCCGGCTGTTCGAGGACGCCGCCCCGCTGACCGCCCAGCGGCTGGTCGACCTGGTCAACTCCGGGTTCTACGCCAACAAGGTGTTCCACCGGATCATCGACGACTTCGTCATCCAGGGCGGGTCCCCGGACGGGACCGGGGTCGGCGGGTCCCCGCTGCCCGACCTGCCGGACGAGTACAACCCGGCGTACACGTTCGCCAGCAACGGGATCGTGGCGATGGCCAACGCCACCGACGACAACAACGACTCCCAGTTCTTCATCACCGACATCGACCAGTCCCTGGCCGAGCGAGAACAGAGCCTGAACTTCAACCACACCATCGTCGGCATCCTGACCGACGGTTTCGACACCTACGAGAAGATCATCACCACCCGGGTGAGCGGGTCGACCCCGACCAGCCCGGTCACCATCGTCGGGGCGGCCGTCTTCACCGACACCGAGAACGCGGTGGTCAAGCTGACCCCGCAGAACGGGTTCACCGGGACGGCCGGGGTCACCGTCACCGCGTCCGACGGGACCGGGACCCCGACCACCCAGACGGCCACCGTTACCGCCGTCAACGACACCACCAACAGCAAGCCGTTCATCGCCACCCCGGTCCCGGACCAGACGACCACGGCCGGCACCCCGGTGACGTTCGCCGTCCCGACCACCGACATCGACGGGGACGCCCTGACGGTGGCCGTCCGGGCGGCCGGGGCCGGATTCGCCGGCACCCCGGCCAACGTCACCGCCTCGGTCGACCCGGCCACCGGCCGGGTGACGATCACCCCGAACGCCGGGTTCACCGGGACGACCACCTTCAAGGTCGGGGTCCGGCAGACCGGCGCGGCCGACACCGCCGACAACTATGACACCCAGACCGTCTCCCTGACGGTCAACCCGGCCACCACCCCGAACCCGAACCCGACCCCCAACCCGACCCCGAACACCGGGCCGGTGACGGCCGAGGGGTCGGCCCCGGGGTCGGCCCCGGTGGTCACCATCCGCAACCAGGACGGGTCGGTCCGGTTCAGCGTCCCGGTGTTCGAGCCGACCTTCACCGGCGGGGTCCGGGTGGGGGTGGCCGACACCGACCAGGACGGGGACCAGGACGTGATCGTCACCCCCGGCCAGGGCGGGGCCCCGGTGGTCCTGCGGATCGACCCGACGACCGGCCAGGTGGCCCAGCGGGTCATGGTGTTCGAGGACACCTTCCGGGGCGGGCTGTACCTGAGCCTGCGGGACGTGACCAACCTCGGGTACGCCCAGGTGCTGGTCGGGGCCGGGGACACCGGCGGCCCGCGGGTGACCGTCCTCGACCTGAAGCGGAACGTGGTCCTCCAGAACTTCTTCGCCGGGGACGCGAACTTCCGCGGCGGGGTGTCGGTCGACGCCGGGAAGGTGTTCGAGAGCCGCGGCCAGACGATCGTCACCGGGCTCGGGCCGGGGGCCGGGCCGGTGGTCGGGTTCTTCGACCCGAACACCGCCGCCTCCCTCGGCAGCTTCATGGCCGGGGACTCCGCCGGCCGGACCGGCATCCGGGTGACCACCGGCACGGCCGACTCGTCCGGCGTCCAGCCGGTCCTGGTCGCCCCGGTGACCGCCCCGGACGGGACGGCCGGGGAGTCGTTCAACGCCGACGACTTCGTCGACCCGAACCGCCCGGCGACCACCAACCCGACGACCACCGGCGGCGGCGGGACGATCGACTTCGAGAGCCTGTTCCCGTCCGGTTCCGGCGGCTGACCCCACACCGGCCCTGCGCCGCGCCCGCCCCCTTGCGAGGGGCGGGCGTTCGCTTTACCATCCACCCCGTCAGCCTTCCCGCGGGGTGTCGGCCATGCTCCACGTCGGCGACGGGGTCGGGCGGACCTGTCACGGGCCGTCCCGCCGGGCGGTCCTCACGGCCGGCGGCCTCGGGCTGCTCGGGGTGTCGCTGGCCGACGCCTTCCGGGCAAAGGCCGAGCCCCGCCGCCGGGACATCTCGTGCATCGTCCTCTGGCTCGACGGCGGGCCGAGCCACCTGGAAACCTTCGACCCCAAGCCGGCCGCCCCGGAGGCCGTCCGCGGCCCCTACGGGGTGGTGCAAACCCCCGTCCCCGGCGTCCTGTTCTCCGAACTGATGCCCCAGACCGCCGCCCGGATGGGCCGGTGCGCCCTGATCCGGTCGCTCGCCCACCAGTCGTCGGACCACTTCGCCGCCCCGATGCTGACCGGCAGCTACGACGGCCGGACCGCCCTCGGCGCGGTGGTCGCCAAGCTGAGGGGGCCGCTCGGGGCGATGCCGGCCTACGTCCGCTTCGGGTCGAAGCTGGGGGTCGGGGGCGGGACGCTCGGCACCGCGTTCGACCCGCTGGCGGTGGCCGACCCGGCCGGCAAGAAGGCCCCGCTGCCGGACCTGGCCTTGTCGGCGAACGTCCCGGCCGAGCGGTTCCGCGACCGGGCGGCGCTGCTGTCCGGGTTCGACGCGGCCCGGCGGGCGGCGGCCGACTCGCCGGACATCGCCCGGATGGGGGAGGCCCACCGCCGGGCGGCCGACCTGCTCACCTCCGACAAGGTCCGGGAGGCGCTGGACGTGGGCCGGGAGCCGGAGGCGGTCCGGGACCGGTACGGGGCGAACCTCTGGGGGGCGTCGGTGCTGACCGCCCGCCGGCTGGTCGAGGCCGGGACCCGGTTCGTCGAGGTCAAGTGGTACGACGGGCCGGCGTTCGACGGGTGGGATGTCCACGGGGCCGACCTGGCCGGGATGACCCGGATGGAGCAGCACCTCTGCCCGCGGCTCGACCAGACGCTGTCCGCCCTGCTGGACGACCTGCACGACCGCGGCCTGCTGGACACGACCCTGGTGGCCGTGTTCGGCGAGTTCGGGCGGACCCCGGCGGTCAACAAATACGGTGCCCGGGACCACTGGCCGTACTGCTTTAGCGTCCTGCTGGCCGGGGGCGGGGTGCCGGCCGGCATGGTGTACGGCGGGAGCGACACGAAGGGGGCGTACCCGGCCCACGACCCGGTGTCGCCGGCGGGCTTCGCGGCGACGGTGTACAAGCTCCTCGGGGTGGACGTGAACACCGACCCGCGGGTCCGGCCGTTCCTCGGGGCCGCCCAGCCGGTGGCCGACTTCTTCTGACCGGGCGCCGGGCGTCATGACCCGGGCCGCGACGCCCGACCGGTTTTTCGCTGGAACCGTCCCGGCCGGCGCGGTACACTCAAATCCGTCGCTCATGTCCGGTGGGCCGCGTCCGGCCCCCTGCCGGTGACCCATGCCGATCGTCGCGATGTGCCCGTACTGCCGGGCCGGCGGGGTGCGAGCCCCGGAGTCGGCCATCGGCCAGAGCGCCACCTGCCCGAGCTGCAAGAGCAACTTCACCGTCGTCCCGTCGGACGACCCGGCGGCGAAGGCGGCGGCAAACCCCGCCCCGCCCCCGCCGGCCCCGGTCTGGTCGATCGAACGCGCACCGGATAAACCGGCCCCGCCCCGCCCGGCGGTCGAGGAGACGCGGGAACACAGCTCACCGGTCGACGTGACCGAGCCGTCCCCGGTGCTGCCGGCCGAGCGGCCGGACCCGGCCCCGCGGCCGCTCATTCCGTCCTACGCCCTGCCGGTGCCCGCCCTCGACACCGGGTACGCCTTCGCCCTCGGGGCGGCGACCCTGTTCGGGGTGGGGATGCTGGCCGCCCAAGTGTTGCCGTTCGGCCGGGCGGTCGGGCTCGGGGTGTGCGGGGTGGGGGCGGTCGGCGGCCTCCTCTGCCTGGGGGCCGAAGGCCGGACCCGGCTGGTCGCGGCCGCCGCGGCGGTCCTGAACCTCGCCGCCGTACTGCTCCTTCTGTTCGCCCCGACCTGGCTGGCCCTCGACCCGTGGCGGGGGGGCGAGGCCGACGCCCCGACCGGCCCGGTGGCGGTGGGCCACGGCACCCGCCTGACCGCCCCGGCCGACTGGGTCGAGGCGGACCGGGCGTCGTGGGGGTATCGGGACGTCTTGGTCACGGTCCGGTCGGCCGCCCTCGGGCCACTCGACCCGGCCGGCCCGAAGGACCCGAAGCGGAAGGCCCGGGAGCAGTACCTGCACCTGACGCTCCGGGTGGCGAACGAGGGGGTCGAACGCCGGGTCGGGCTGTCCGGGTGGGCGGCCGGGTCGCCCGACGGGGTGCGGCTGACCGACCCGGCCGGGAAGGCGCTGGCGGCGAAGCCGGGGCCGGCCGGGCCGGACGCCGCCCGGCCGGCGGGGCTGTTCCCGGGCAAGCGGGCCGAGGTGACGTTCGTGTTCGAGGCCCCGGCGGGCCGGCCGGAGTATCTCCGGCTGGAACTGCCCGGGGCGGCGGTCGGGGTGGCGGAGCCGGTCCGGTTCCGCATCCCCGGCTCGTTCCTGACCGTCCGGAGGGGCTGACCGCGGGTTTGACCCGGAGGGGGTTACGCCATGAGACCGTCGAGGCGGGGGTTCACCCTGATCGAGTTGCTGGTGGTGATCGCCATCATCGCGATCCTGATCGGGCTGTTGCTGCCGGCCGTCCAGAAGGCCCGGGAGGCGGCCGCCCGGGTCAGCTGCGCGAACAACCTGAAGCAGATCGGCCTGGCCTTCCACCACTACGAGAACGTGTACGAACGGCTCCCCCCGGACCGGCTGCCGCTGACGGGGCGGGGGGCCGAGACCGGCGGGGCGACGTGGGCGGTGCTGCTGCTGCCGTTCCTGGAGCAGGACAACCTGTACCGGCAGTGGAACCTGGCCGGGAGCTACTACGACCAGCCGCGGGCGGCCCGGGAGACACCGGTCAAGACGTACTTCTGCCCGTCCCGCCGGTCCCCCTCGGACTCCCCGGGCCTGAGCCTGTCCGGCGACGTGGACAGCACCCGGGCGGCCGGGTCGCTCCACGTCCCGGGGGCCCTGGGCGACTACGCGGTGGTGATCGACCGGTCCGGCCACGACTCGCCGGCCGAAACCTGACCGAACATGGACGGGCCGTTCCAGTTCGGAACGGGTTATCGGTTCGCCGAGTTTACGGACGGGCTGAGCAACACCCTGCTGGCCGGGGAGAAGCAGGTGGCCGTCGGCCAGCACGGGGTCGGGTGGAACGACTGCTCGATCTACAACGGGGACTACTTCCAGTGCTCGACCCGGGCCGCCAGCGTCCGGATCGGGCTGACCACCGACCCCCACGACGGCGGCTGGAAGTTCGGCAGCCGGCACACCGGGGTGGTCCAGTTCGTCCTCGGGGACGGCCACGTCCGGTCGCTCCCGACGACGATCCGCCCGGACGTGCTGGAGGCGCTGACCACCCGCCACGGCGGGGAGATCCTCCCCGACTTCTGACACCCCGACCCGCGGCCGGCTCAGGCCGGCCGCGGGTCGGGCTCCCGCGGCCGGGCCAACCTCACGACCAACCGTTCGACCTGCACCCGCTCCGGCAGCGGGTTGCCGCCCTTGAGCCCGAGGTCGAGTTCCAGCAGCCATTCGGACAGCTTGTCGAGCCGCCGCCGGCCGAGCCACCGGACCTGCCGCTCGGCCGCCTGCCGGGCCTTCGGCCAGGACGGGACCTTGGCTGCGTCCAGGGCCGGGCCGAGCGGCAGCCCGTCGTTCAGCCCCCGGCCGACCGCCGCCAGCTTCCGCAGCTGCGACCCGAGCCGGGCGAACACCCCCATCGGGTCCTCCCCGTCGGCGAACGCCGCCCCCAGCAGCCCCAGGGCCTCCCGCGGCTTCCCATCCCCGATCGCGTCCAGGATGCGGAACACGTCCGCCTCCTTACTCCGGCCGACCAGCCGGTCCACGTCGTCCGGGGTGATCGCCGGCTTGTCGCCGACGGCCACCGCCAGCTTCTCCAGTTCCTGGGCGAGCAGGCCCATCGCCGGGCCGACCAGGTCGACCAACAGCCCGGCGGCGTCGGCCGACAGGGCCTTGCCGTGGGCGGCCTTGGCCCAGCCCGAGCACCAGTCGGCCAGCTTGTACACGGGCGGGGCCTTGCAGGCGATCTTCGCGGCGTCGGGTAATGCCTTGGCCAGCTTGGTCGTCTCGGGGAACGCCTTCACGTCGAGGACCAGGACCCCGGCCGCGGCCGGCTGCTCGACGTACCGCTCCAGCTTCGGCCGGTGGGCGGTGACGAAGGCGTCGGCCGCCTCGACGACCACCACCCGACACGGGCTGAGGAACGGTAGCGTATCCAGGTCGTTGCGGACGGTGGAGAAGTCGAGCTTGTCGCCCGGGTAAACCGAGACGGCGAACGCCGGGTCGGCGTCCCCGAGGGCGGCCGAGACGAGCCGGTCGCGGACCCGCCGCTTGAGGAACTCCTCGTCCCCGACGAGGACCACCACCGGCTGCCGCTTCGGCTTGGCCGCCTTGTCGAGCAGTTGCAGGGCGTCCATGAACTCTCCTGGCGAACGGCCCGGCGCCCGCCGCCCGGTGGGCGTTTCCACCCCCACCGGGC